>CAYMGZ010000149.1:0-7223 GCA_964390095.1 uncultured Lachnospiraceae bacterium
AATGGAGGCTGAAAATGGCGACAAAAAATGATGAAAATCAGATGCTGTACTGTTCGTTTTGCGGGAGAAGCCAAAACCAGGTAAGGCGTTTGATCATAGGACCCAAGGATGTCCATATCTGTGACGAGTGCATTGGGCTTTGCAACGATATCATTGAGGAAGAAATCGGAAATGGCCAGATCGAGTATGACGACAATATGGTAAATCTTCTAAAGCCGCAGGAGATCAAGGAGTATCTGGACCAGTACGTGATCGGGCAGGATGAGGCGAAGCGGGCGCTTGCCGTTTCGGTATACAACCACTATAAGCGGATCTTGTCGGAGCGGGATCTGGATGTTGAACTCCAAAAGAGCAATATCCTCTTAATCGGGCCGACCGGCTCCGGAAAGACATATTTAGCCCAGACGCTGGCGAAGATTTTGAATGTGCCGTTTGCGATCGCGGATGCGACCGCGCTTACGGAGGCTGGATATGTCGGCGAGGACGTGGAAAATATCCTGCTTAAAATCATCCAGGCGGCAGATTACGAGATTGAGCGCGCGCAGTATGGCATCATTTATATTGACGAGATTGACAAGATCACAAGGAAGTCGGAAAACACCTCGATCACGCGCGACGTTTCGGGGGAGGGCGTGCAGCAGGCGCTATTAAAAATCCTCGAGGGGACGGTTGCCTCGGTTCCGCCGCAGGGCGGGAGGAAACACCCACACCAGGAATTTTTACAGATTGATACAACCAATATCTTATTTATCTGCGGGGGCGCGTTTGACGGGTTAGAGAAAATCGTGGAATCGAGGATCGGGCAGAAGACCATCGGTTTTAACGGGGATGTGACGGTTGGCCAGAAGAAGGACATCGGGGAATTGCTGCGCCAGGTACTGCCGCAGGACCTGATTAAATTTGGGATGATCCCGGAATTTGTCGGCCGTGTACCAGTAGTGACGGCAATGGATCTGTTAGATGAGAAATCGCTTGTGCGCATCCTTTCCGAGCCAAAAAACGCGTTGGCAAAGCAGTATAAGAAGCTGTTTGAGTTAGATGGCGTGGAGCTTGAGTTTACGCCGGAAGCGCTTGCGGCGATCGCAAAGCGTTCCTTTGAGCGCAAGACCGGGGCGAGGGGGCTGCGTGCGATCACGGAATCCGTCTTGATGGAGACGATGTTTTCCATCCCGACGGACACGGATGCAGTCAAATGTGTTGTGACACAGGAGGCGGCGGAAGGCAAGGAGCCGCCAAAGGTCATTCATGTGGAGGGGGTTCCGGCGAAAAAGCAGAGGCTAAAGCGTTTCGGGAAGCGCAATACCGACGAGATTGCTTAGTCAGAAAGGTATTCAGTTATGGATGAGACGGGAAAAAATGAGATTGTGGCAATGCCGCTTGTGGTACTGCGCAACATTGTTGTGATGCCCGGAATGATGATACATTTTGATATCAGAAGAAAGAAAAGCATTGCCGCCGTGGAGATGGCAATGCGTCAGGAACAACGGGTTTTTGCCGTGACCCAGCAGGATGCGGGCGTTGAGGAACCAACGTTAAAGGATCTGTATCCCTATGGCACCGTGACGGTAATCAAGCAGTTGATCAAGCTGCCGGAAAACGTGATCCGCGTGCTTGCGGTCGGGGAATACCGGGCGCAGCTTGTTTCCATGGAGGAGGGGGACGGCCATTTTGTTGCGGAAACCATGCAGATGCCGCGCGGGGAGGAACCGGCAGAAAGTGAGCGCGAGGCGATGCTGCGCAGCCTTTTGGAGTTGCTTGAGAATTACGGGACGGAAAATACAAGGCTGAGCCGTGAAGTGCTGAAAAACCTGCTTGGGCTGCAGAATCTGGAAAAGCTCTTGGAACAGCTTCCGGTGCAGTTACCGCTTTCCGTACCGGAAAAAGAAATGATCTTGGCGGGCTTTGGGCTGATCGGGCAGTTTAAGGCGGAAGCGGTCGTACTGGCAAATGAAGTGAATGTCATCCGGATCCAAAAAGGGATCCACGAGATGGTCAAGGCGCATATTGATAAGAACCAACGTGACTACATGCTGCGGGAACAGCTCAGGGTTATCCAGGAGGAGCTCGGTGACACGAACCAGCTAAACGACGCGGATCAATTTGAGAAAAAATGTGAGGAGCTCTGTGCGGACGAGGAAATCAAGGAAAGTATCCGGCAGGAGATCCAAAGGTTCCGTTCGGTGAACGGTTCCGTTTCCGAGAGCGCGGTATCCAGGGGTTACATTGAGACATTGCTCGCGTTGCCATGGGATAAGCAGAGCGAGGACAATGAGGACATCCGGCACGCGGAACGGGTGCTGGAGGAGGACCACTATGGCTTAAAGAAGGTGAAGGAGCGCGTGCTTGAATTCCTTGCGGTGCGTGCAAAGACGCATCAGGCGGACGCGCCGATCATCTGTCTGGTGGGACCGCCGGGAACCGGGAAAACATCCGTTGCGCGTTCCGTCGCGCGGGCACTCGAAAAAAAATACGTCCGGATATGCCTTGGGGGCGTGCGGGATGAGGCGGAGATCCGCGGGCACCGCAGGACTTATGTCGGGGCGTTGCCGGGGCGCATCATAAGCGGCTTAAAGTCCGCCGGGGTAAAAAACCCGCTGATGCTTTTGGATGAGATTGATAAGATGGCGAGTGATTATAAGGGTGACCCTGCGGCGGCGATGTTGGAGGTGCTGGATGGGGAACAGAATTCGAAATTTGTTGACCATTATGTGGAACTTCCGGTCGATCTGTCGAAGGTGCTTTTCATCGCGACGGCAAACACGACGCAGACGATTCCCGCGCCTTTGCTGGACCGTATGGAAGTCATCGAGGTCAATTCCTACACGGCGGTGGAAAAACGCCAGATTGCCAAGCGGCATCTTGTAAAAAAGCAGCTTTTAAAGAACGGGCTGAACACAAAAAAATTTACAATCACGGACAAGGCGGTTGATAAGATCATCGAGGGTTACACAAATGAGGCAGGTGTGCGTTCCCTGGAGCGGCGCATCGGCGAGTGCATGCGCAAGGCCGTGCTCCTGATGGCAAGGGATGAGGGCGTTGGGAAGGTGCGCATCACGGATAAGAACCTGACAGACTTTTTAGGGCCTATCAAGCGGGAGAAGGAAATGAAAAACCCGCGTGACGCAGTTGGGATTGTCCGGGGGCTTGCGGTGACTTCCGCGGGCGGTGACACGCTTTCCATCGAGATCAACACGATGCCGGGGAAGGGGAATATTGAGCTGACCGGGCAGCTTGGCGATGTGATGAAAGAGTCGGCGCGGACGGCGATCAGCTATGTGCGCTCGGTGGCACCGGATTACAAGGTGCCGGATGATTATTTCGAGAAACATGACCTGCATCTGCATATCCCGGAAGGGGCAGTGCCAAAGGATGGACCTTCGGCCGGGATCGCGCTGTCGGTCGCGGTGCTCTCCGCCGTGACGGGGAAGAAAGTGAAAGCGGATTTGGCAATGACCGGGGAAGTGACACTGCGCGGCAGGGTACTGCCGATCGGGGGTGTGAAGGAAAAACTCCTGGCAGCAAAGACGGCGGGCATCACACTTGTGCTTGTTCCAAAGAAAAACGAGAGCGATGTGAAGGAACTGGAAGAGGAGATTACGGACGGCATCCGCATCGTCCTTGTGGAATCGATGGAGGAAGTTGTGCGGGAAGCATTGGTCTGACAAGGGAAAACGGTTTTGGGAACTGTTGGGAAACAGTTCTCTTTTTCGTTACGGAACTCAAACAGTAAAATCCCGGACGGTGCCCGGAAAGGATTTTCTGGGAGCCATGCGGACAGGAAATCCTTTCCCTAGGTATTGGGTGCCGGGAGGGATTTTACGGTACTCAAAATAGGAGGTTTATTTTATGGAAGAAAAAAAGATGGCAAGGCAAGGTGTGAATTATGTGGAATTGGAAACCGTATGTGGGGTCACAAGTACACTGCCGGAAAATGAGCTGCCGGAATTTGCGTTTGCCGGGAAGTCAAATGTCGGGAAATCCTCCCTCATCAACGCACTTATGTTCCGCAAGTCCTACGCCAGGACTTCGTCGCAGCCCGGAAAAACACAGACGATCAATTTTTATAACATCGGGCATGAGCTATATTTTGTGGACCTGCCGGGGTATGGTTACGCGAAGGTATCGCTGGAATTAAAGGCAAAATGGGGGAAAATGATCGAGCGGTACCTTAAGGGGTCAAAACAACTGCAAAAGATTTTTTTGTTGGTTGACATCCGTCATGAACCGTCAGAAAATGACAAAACCATGTATGCGTGGATCGTGTCCCAAGGGTATGAGCCGGTGGTCATTGCGACAAAGCTTGACAAGATCAACCGCAGCCAGAAGGAGAAGCAGCTTGCCCTGATCAAAAAAAGCCTTGGAATGAAACCGGGCACGCCGCTCATTGCGTTTTCCGCACAGACAAAGCAGGGGCGGGATGAAATATGGGAGTGCATTGACCGCGGGGAAACGGCATAAAATGTGGCCATATAGGGAATCAATCCGCGTCGCCAATCAGCGAGGAAAAGATATGGGCATAAATCTCGGAGCTTTTTTTCGACCAGTTGCCACAGATCACTTCCGCCTCAGCCTGTGATGGAACGGACAGGCCAATGTCGATGATCGGGTTGCCGCGTTCGAGGATTTTCAATGAGACCATAAACTCATTTTTCTTTGTCTCATAGTAATCCGCGCGGATGGAATTTTCTTCCCGCATGCTGTATTTGTTTTCCTTCAGGAACGCGTCGATGTCCATGCGGATCGGGTCGGAGATTTTATTATAAAAAAAGGAAAGCGACTCCCCGCCGAGGGCAGTGATTTCGTAGTAGGTGCTATTGCGGATCGTATTGCCGGAAATGAATTTATCCTCCAAAAGCTCCGACAGCACCTGCTGAATATTAAAATAATTGGTATATTCCTTTTCAAGGAGGAAATTCGTCAGCTGGGCCTGCGTCAGGGGGAATTCCACTTTATCCAGAATATAAAGAATCATTAATTTATAAAGCATCAGTGCTTCGGGCTGCATGGGTGTCTCCTTTCTTACTCCGGGTTCCAGAGGAAGCCCTGCCGGAAATCCCGGCGTTTCATCTCTTTTTCTATGGAATATAATACAAATTTTTTATTGGCGCTCCAGGCGGGGGCAATCAGCAGTTTTTTTGGGCCATCCCCGGTCAGACGGTGGATCACGACCTGCTCCGGGATGATGGAAAGGCAGGAGAGCAGCGCATCCAGATAGGCCGTAAAATCCATCAGCGGGTAGGTATCCGGGTGAGCGGCATAATGTGTGGCAAGGTCGGTGCCTTTTAGCACATGGAGCAGGGACAGTTTGATGCCGGAGAGCGGCAGGGAGCAGACATAGCGCACGGAGGAGAGCATGTCCGCCAAATTCTCGTAAGGAAGCCCGAGGATTAGGTGGGTCACGATCCCGATCCCAAGCGCGTCCAGCGCGCGCACTGCTTTCTCGTAAACCGGCAGCGGATAACCGCGCCGGATGAAACGGGAACTTTTCCCATGGATGGTCTGTAAGCCAAGTTCGACCGTGACGGGCTTTATGTCATTCAGCCGCGCAAGCAGCGGTAAAACCTGCCCGCCAAGGCAGTCCGGGCGGGTCGCGATGGCGAGCGAGACGACATCGGGATGCCCTGCTGCCTCAAAAAATACGCGCTCCAACACAGGAAGCGGTGCATAGGTGTTTGTATATGCCTGGAAATACGCAATGTAACGGCCGGAAGGATTCTTGGCGGCAACAAGCTTTTTTGCCTGTTCCAGCTGTGCGGTAATGCCAAGTTCCGGTTCGGCGGCAAAATCCCCCGACCCACCCGCACTGCAGAAGATACAGCCACGGGTACCTAAGGTCCCGTCGCGGTTGGGGCAGGAAAACCCCGCATTTATGGAAAGCTTGTAAAGTTTTGTGCCAAAGCGCTCCCGGCAGTCATAGTCAAAACTATGGTAACGTTTCCCGTTCCACATCATTTTAGCGGATATGGGATTGGACGGCCGCGCTGACCGCTTCGCACACACGCGGGTCAAACGGCGCGGGCAGGATGTTTTCCTCATGGATCTCGTCATCCGGAACAAGACCTGCGATTGCCACGGCGGCGGCAAGCTTCATCTCCTCGGTGATCTGTGTGGCGCGCCCGGAAAGTGCCCCCTTAAAAATGCCGGGGAAGGCGACCACGTTGTTGACCTGGTTCGGGAAATCGGAGCGCCCGGTGCCGACGACACGCGCACCCGCTTCCTTCGCAAGGTCCGGCATGATCTCCGGGACCGGGTTTGCCATTGCAAACAGGATCGCGTCCGTGTTCATCGATGCGACCATCTCCTTTGTCACGATGTTCGGGGCGGAGACACCGATAAAGATATCCGCGCCGGCAAGGGCATCGGCAAGGGTACCGTGCATGCCCGAAAGGTTGGTCGTCTCCATCATCTGCCTTTGCATCCAGTTTAAGTCCGGCGTATCCTTTGCGAGGATGCCGACACGGTCGCAGAGGGTCAGGTGTTTAAAACCGTAGGTAAGTAAGAGCTTGGAAATGGCGATGCCCGCGGAGCCTGCCCCATTGACCACGATGCGGCAGTCTTCCTTTTTCTTCCCGGTCACCTTCAAAGCATTGATGATACCCGCAAGCACCACGATCGCCGTACCATGTTGGTCATCGTGGAAAACCGGGATATCAAGGATTTCCTTTAGGCGCGCCTCGATCTCAAAACAGCGCGGCGCGGAAATATCCTCGAGGTTGATGCCGCCGAAGGCAGGGGCAATGTAAGTGACGGTCTTGATGATCTCCTCCGTATCCTGCGTGTCAAGGCAGATCGGGAACGCATTCACACCGCCGAATTCCTTAAACAAAACGCATTTGCCCTCCATCACCGGCATCGCGGCCTTTGCGCCGATGTTGCCAAGCCCAAGCACGGCGGAACCGTCCGACACCACGGCAACCGTGTTCGCCTTAATCGTATATTTGTAAGCGGCATCGGGATTCTTTGCAATCACCTTGCAGGGCTCCGCGACACCCGGTGTATAAGCAAGTGCGAGATCCTCGCGGGATTTCACCTCACACTTTGCAGTCGTTGTAAGTTTCCCATTCCACTCTTCATGGAGCTGTAACGCCCGTTCATTATTTGTCATAATCATCCTTCCCTTCCCTCTGGCTGCAAAAACAGTCAAAAAAATGCGAATAGCCTTATTATCATACCACTGAAAGCCGCTGAAATCAAGCAATCCAAGAAAATATTTATTTTTTAAG
>CAYMGZ010000150.1:0-2661 GCA_964390095.1 uncultured Lachnospiraceae bacterium
GGTAAAATTTGCCGACGAGGTAGCCGGTTGAAATACAGCCAAACCCATACCCGCCAAGCAGGCACAAAATAATCTGCCAGATCATAAATACCTCCTATTTCAAGTTCAAGTTCCGCATGCCCCCTCCCATCCCCACTTCCCTTAACCGTTTTCTTTGCGCTCCCGGATGATGAATTTTAGGGAAGTACCTGAAAATCCAAAGGCCTCGCGGATTTTGTTCTCAATGTACCTTGTATAGGAATAATGCATCAGTTCCTTGTCATTGACAAAAAGGACGAAGGTCGGTGGCTTTACGGATACCTGTGTGATATAGTATAGCTTTAATCGCCTCCCTTTATCCGAAGGCGGCTGCTGCAAGGCGGTCGCTTCCATCAGGATCTCATTGAGCACACCCGTTGCAACGCGCAGATTCTGGTTCTGGATCACGGTTTCGATCACGTCAAAAAGTTTTGTTATGCGCTGCCCGGTTTTTGCCGAGATAAACATGATCTGCGCGTAGGGGATGAACGACAAAATTTCCTTGATCCTCGCCGTATGCTTGTAGATGGTCTTGTCATCCTTCTCGATCGCATCCCATTTGTTGACCGCCACGATAATGCCCTTGCCCCGCTCGTGCGCAATGCCCGCAATTTTTGCGTCCTGCTCGGTAACGCCCTCGCAGGCATCGATCACCACCACGACGACATCGGCGCGCTCCACCGCCGTCACCGTGCGGATGATGCTGAAACGCTCGATTTCTTCCTTGATCTTGCTCTTGCGCCGCAGCCCCGCCGTATCGATGAACACATACTCCCTGCCCTGAAAAACAACCGGCGTATCAATCGCGTCGCGCGTCGTGCCCGCGATATCCGAGACAATCACGCGGTCTTCCCCGAGCAGCTTGTTGATGATGGAAGATTTGCCGACATTTGGCTTGCCAACGATGGCAACCTTCGGGCGCTCATCCTCCTCCTCGGCGGTATCCGCCTGGCCAAAGTGCGACACGACCTCATCGAGCAGTTCGCCAAACCCAAGCATGGAAGCCGCCGAGACCGGGATTGGCTCCCCGATCCCAAGGTTGTAAAACTCATAGACATCCGCCATGAATTTTTCGAAACTGTCCACCTTGTTGACCGTGAGGATCACGGGTTTCCCGGAACGGCGCAGCATGTCCGCCACCTTCCCGTCCGCATCCGTCAGACCCTGGCGCACATCCGTCACAAACAGGATCACATCCGCCGTGTCAATGGCAATCTGTGCCTGCTCCCGCATCCTTGTCAGCATCAGGTCCTTGCTCTCCGGCTCAATTCCGCCCGTATCGATCATTGTAAACTGTTTGTCAAGCCATGTCACTTCCGCGTAAATGCGGTCCCTCGTCACGCCCGGCGTATCCTCAACGATCGAGATCCGCTCGCCCACAAGCGCGTTGAATAATGTTGATTTTCCTACATTCGGGCGACCAACGATCGCCACTACCGGTTTACTCATATTTTATAACCATGCCTTTCATCCGATTCCGTAAAATCTTCTACGATTGCTTTTACAAACGACATCCCATCCGATTTTACAATACGCACCGGCGTTTGTAAAGTAGTTTCTACCTGTTTTACGGTATAATCGTCCAGAAAATCAAGCTCCTTCGCGCGCAGCATGACGGATGGGACCAGCAGGTACTTACCAAGCGGCTTCCCTTTTAACTGCGCCGTCAAGTCCTTCCCGGTCACAAGCCCCGCCACCGTGATCTCCTCGCCGAAAAAATGGTTGACGATGGGATACAGGTGCACGGTGATGTTCGGGTATTTTTCCCGGATATCCCCGATCAGCCCGAGGAGGACCTGCGCGGCCAGAACGCCGGTCGCCAGCGACAGCTCCTTTTTTTCCTTCCCGCCGGGGAATTCTTTTAGCGCCTCTTTTACTTCATCCATCAGAAGGCGCACCATGCCAACCCCATTTTCCAACTGCCCGTAGCCCTCGTAATATTCTGCCGCAGGGATCGGCATCCCTGCCTTGAGGAACCACTCATCGCTTGCAAAGAGGAAACGTGTCCCATATTTTTTAAGGAATTCCCCCTGCCAGCCCGCGATCTGTGTAAGCACTGCCTCCGCGTCCTGCGCACTAAAACTTTCCAGTGGGAAAAGCCCCTCCCGGTATTTTGTTTTCCCGACCGGAACCACCGAGACGCTCTCCATATGCGGCAGGAATTTCCCAAGCTCGCGGATGCTTAAGTCAAGTTCTGCGCCGTCATTGATGCCCTTGCACAATACAATCTGCGCGTTCATCGCAATCCCCGCCTCATAAAACTTTGAAAGCTTGTCAAGTGCCTCCCCCGCAAAGCGGTTGTTCAGCATTTTACAGCGCAGTTCCCGGTTCATCGTATGGACGGAAATATTGATTGGCGAGAGTTTATAAAAACAAATCCGTTCCACATCCTCATCGCTCATATTTGTCAACGTAATATAATTACCCTGCAAAAACGATAATCTTGCATCATCATCCTTAAAATATAAAGTTTCCCGCATCCCCGGCGGCATCTGGTCGATAAAACAGAAAATGCACTTGTTGCTACAGGACCGGTAGTCGCTCATCAGGCCGCTCTCAAACTCTGCGCCCAGCTCCTCGTCGTAGTCCTTGTCGATCTCCAAAAGCCATTCCTCGCCGTCTGCCTTTCGCACAAGCACTTCC
>CAYMGZ010000150.1:2671-4433 GCA_964390095.1 uncultured Lachnospiraceae bacterium
AGCCCGAGGTCATCCCCGTACTCCTTCTCGATCTCAAGCTCCCACTCCTCACCGGAAGCTTTTTTCACAAGCAGCGTCAGGAATTCATCGCTGATCAGGTAATGGTAATCAAATACATCCACGATTTCCTTGCCGTTGATGCGCAAAAGCTCATCCCCCGGCGCGAGGGAAAGCTCCTGTGCGATGCTGCCCTCCACTACCGACTGGATGATATGGTGTTTGTTCTGTCCTGTCATCATTTTTATTCTCCTGACCCTGTATTCTGGCAACCGCCCTGCCCTTCCCCCATTACCTTGTGGCAGACCGACCCAAAAAGCTCAAAATAGTTCTCGAAGGTTTTGCGGCAGCAGGACGGGTTGTCAATCACGATCCCCGGGATGCGCAGGCCAAGCAGGGCAAAACTCATTGCCACGCGGTGGTCGTCATACGTGTGGACCGTGCCGCCGTGAAGCCTTGCATTCGCCGGGTCAATGCGCACCCCGTCAGCAAGTTCCTCGCAGCAAACCCCAAGCTTTCCAAGTTCCGTGCAGATTGCCGCGATGCGGTCACATTCCTGCCCGCGGATATGGCCGATGCCCGTGATCTGTGTCGGCGCATCCGCAAACGGCGCAAGCGCTGCAAGGGTCAGTGCCTGGTCGGAAAAGGCATGCATATCGACCGTCACGCCGTGCAGCCGCCCGTTTGCAGGCCCTTCCAAAACAATCCCCGCTTCCGTTTCATACAGCGTTCCACCCATTTGCTCTAGCACCTGCAAAAACGCGATATCGCCCTGCATTGTATCTTTTTTTACACCCTCCACCCTGACACTTATGCCAAGTAACATTGCCATCGCGTAAAAATAACAAGCCCCGGACAAATCCGGCTCCACCGCGTATTCCCGCCCGGTGTAGGACTGCCCGCCGCGCACAAAATAAGAACGCGCGCCATCCCTTTCCTGCAAAAGCGCCTCCACGCCAAATTCCCCCATCATCCGGGTGGTGATGCCAATATACGCCATCCCGTGGCTGCCCGTCACATGGACGGTAAAATCCTCCCCGGTGCGGCAGCAGGAAATCAGCAGGGCGCTTAAAAACTGGCTGCTGTCATCAATATTTACAGAAATTTCCTTTTTTGCCACACCGTTGGATTTTAAGGAAAACGGGAAATGCCCTTCCTGCCCCGTACAGTCAATTTCCACGCCAAGCTCCCGCAGGCTGCAAAGCAATGATGCCATCGGCCGTTTTTTCATCTGGCCGGATGCGTCAAGGAAATACTCCCCTTTCGAAAAGCCAAGCAACGCCGTTAAGAAACGGGCGGCGGTCCCGGCACTGCCCACGTAAATTTCCGCTTTTTGTTTCGGGATTTTTTCTGCATCACCACAGATTTTCACCGTCCGCGCATCCTCATCGACTTGGATTCCAAAGCCAAGCTTTCGCACACATTCCATAAAATGCCGGGAATCATCCGAGAAAAGAACCCCGGTCAGCGTGCTTTCCCCCTGCGCGAGCACCGCCAGCAAAAGTGCGCGGTTCGTTATGCTCTTCGAACCAGGAACGGAAACGGTGATCTCCCTGTTTTTTATTTTTTCCGGTTCAATCCTCTTAACTGCGTATCGTTCCATGTAAAGCCCCACTTTCCATCTGTCCTTTTTGGTCAGTTTGTATTTTTATCCACCCGCTTCCCGCAGCATCAAAAACCCCGCCATGCTTCCGCGCTTCCCGTCACTTGCCCGGTGGGAGAAAAACAAATCCTGCCGGCACATCGTACAAAGCCCGGAAACGGC
>CAYMGZ010000150.1:4443-7124 GCA_964390095.1 uncultured Lachnospiraceae bacterium
CGTCGTTTTAACTGGCGGGTATGATAACCAAGCATCTCCCGCATCGCATAGGCGCTAGCAAAAAATATAACCCCAGCGCCAAGCAATACCCTCCGGTTTGCCTCCCATAAATTTAAAAAATATTTCCCACTGTTTTTTGACGTTTGCAGGATGTCACCAGCCACATCAGGAAATTCCTTCTGGAACGCTTCTGCAACTTCTTCCCCAACCTCATAGCAACCCGCGCAGACCGATGGGCCGATGACAACGCGCAGGTCGGACGGTTCACTGCCAAATTCCTCGCGCATCCGTGCGGCCGTGATCCCCGCGATCCTGCCGACACTCCCGCGCCATCCGGCATGTGCCACGCCAACCGCATGTTTTACCGGGTCATAAAAAAACAGGGGCACACAGTCCGCGCCGAAAACCAAAAGGACGGCACCGGGTTCATCTGTGATTTGCCCGTCCACCCCGCTGTAATCGCGCTCGTAAAAAATCCCCTTCCCGCAGTCCGACCTGTATGCCCGCCGGACATTTGTTTTGTGTACCTGGTCCGTGAAAATCAGCTGTCCGGGTTCAAATCCCATACTGTGGCATAAAAGGCGGTAGTTTTCGAACACACGTTCTTCCTCATCCCCGCGCATAAAGCCAAGGTTCATCGAGGCAAAACACCCTAAGCTCACACCGCCAAGGCGCGTGGAAAACCCGCAGACAACCTCCGGGTAAGCCTCAAACAGCGGGAATGCCACATAGGGTGTTGTATCGATATTCTTTAAAATGGAATTTCTATTCAAATTTCTGTCCAACCTTTTCCCCCCTCTATTATAAGTTCCGCATCTGCCCTCCCATCACCTATACCGGCAGGGGGAATCCCGTCCGCACGGCTCCCGGCATTCCCTCTGGGCACTGTCCGGGCAGATGCTGATATAAGTTCCGCTTAAAATGCGTTTTGGATGAGGCGGATATGGTTTCCGGTAATTGCGACTACGTCGAAGCGGCATGGCGTTGTTTCCGGGTATCCGTTCTTTAACATGTAATAGCGCGCCGTCCGGCGGATCGTGCGCTGTTTTGCAGGTGTTACCGCTTCCTCCGGATAACCGGAGGAAAGGTTTTTCCGGTATTTTACCTCGATAAAGACCAAATATCCGCCTGCCGCCGCAATCAGGTCAATCTCGCCCGTGCGGGTATAAAAATTGTTCGCTAATATTTCATAGCCAAGCCCCGAAAGATACCGTGCCGCCTCCGCCTCCTTCTCGCTCCCAACCTGTCTTTTATTGATGTTCCCCACCCGTTTTCCCTTTCTGGATTCTAAAAATTAAAAGGAAAGGCAATGTGTCCTAATTTTTTTTCGTTTCCTTCATTACCCGCTCTTTGATATGATCCAGGCGGTCAACAAACATAAGGACTTCCGCTACGACCTCATAGAGTTCCGGAGGGATAAAATCCCCGACCTCAAGCCTTGAGAGCGTGTTGGCAAGCCGCTCGTCCTTATGGATCGGCACATTGCTTTCCTTTGCCGTCTCGATGATCTTATCCGCCAACACCCCCCGCCCGCTCGCAATGATCTTTGGTGCCTGGTCACCGGGGTCATATTCTAAGGCGACGGCGGTTTTTTTCTTCTCCTCCGGAAGTTTTGCCGTCACGACGGCCTTTTGCTGCCCGTTGCCTGTCTTCCTGTCATAGCCATTCTTCCCGTATAAATCCCTTGATGGCATATACCCTCCTGCGAATCGTCAGCCGCGAAATTAAAAACCGAAATTATGCAAAAAACTTTTGCGGTGGATCGGCGACGGCCCGAGCTCCTTTAGTGCTTTGATATGTTCCTCGGAACCATAGCCTTTATTGCTCGCAAAGCCGTAACCCGGATACTCCTTATCGTATTCCACCATCAGATGGTCCCGGAACACCTTTGCCACAATGCTTGCCGCCGCGATCGAAATACTTTTGGTATCCCCCTTTACGATCGGCACCTGCGGGATGCGCACTTCCGGGATTGTAACGGCATCGTTTAATAAAATGTCCGGGATCACGGAAAGCTTCCCGATGGACTCCCGCATCGCCTCGTAATTCGCCTGCAAAATATTGATTTCATCGATGCGCTGCGGGGAGGCAATCCCGACTGCGTATGAAACTGCCTGCTCGGTAATCTGCTTGTAAAGTTCCTCACGCTTTTTTTCCGTGAGCTGCTTGGAATCATTGATGTACAAAATCTCGCAGTCTTTTGGCAGGATCACCGCGCAGGTCACGACAGGTCCGGCTAACGGTCCCCTGCCGACTTCGTCAATTCCCGCGATATACTCATAATCTGCGTAGCGCCGCTCATATTCCTTCATTTTGAAAATACGCTTCCGTTCCTTTTCCAGCTTTTCCATTGCGCCACGGTATTTTTCCACCAATTTTTTCGCCCCCGGACGGACATCCGCCTCAAAGGCTTTTAAATAATCCTCCAATTTATCCCCGGCGTTTTTTAATGTATTTTCCATCTGTGCAAGCGTCAGTTTTCCCGTAAGCCGCTCCTGTATGTTCTCAAAGTGATCCTCAATCTTTCCAGTTAGAATTTTTTTCATGTTTCGATCTCCTGATATAAGTTCCGTATCTTTATATAAGTTCCGCATATCCACTTCCAGTACCAATGACCCAGGAAAGGAATTTCCGTCCGCATGGCTTCCGGAAATTTCTTTCTGGCACTGTCCGTGGATATG
>CAYMGZ010000151.1:0-7064 GCA_964390095.1 uncultured Lachnospiraceae bacterium
GGCAGGAATATATGCATCCAACGGCAGGTCGATGGAAGTCTCAAAATCCTCCTCATCCTCCCCACCGCCATCCTTCATGCTCTTGACCGCCTCGTTTAACATCTTGCAATACAGGTCGTAACCAACCGCCTCCATATGCCCGCTCTGTTCGGCACCAAGCAAATTCCCCGCCCCCCGGATCTCCAGGTCGCGCATGGCAATCTTAAAGCCGGAGCCAAGCTCCGTAAATTCCCGGATTGCCTGCAGGCGCTTCTCCGCGACTTCCCTTAATATTTTATCCCGCTTATACATTAAAAACGCATACGCCGCGCGGTTGGAGCGCCCGACACGCCCGCGCAGCTGGTACAACTGCGAAAGTCCAAGCCGATCCGCATCGTCGATAATCATCGTGTTAACATTTGAAATATCAAGCCCCGTCTCGATGATGGTCGTGGAAATCAGTACATCCACATCCCCGTTCACAAATTCAAACATGATTTTTTCCAGCTGCCGCTCGCTCATCTGACCGTGCGCGAACGCTACATTCGCCTCCGGCACCAGGCGCTGTACCTTAAGCGCAATCTCATCAATCCCGTTCACGCGGTTGTACACATAATACACCTGCCCGCCCCGCGCCAGCTCCCGGTTGATCGCCTCGCGGATCATCTCGTCATTATGCTCCAGCACGAAAGTCTGGATCGGCATACGGTCCACCGGCGGCTCTTCGAGCACACTCATGTCGCGGATGCCGGCAAGGCTCATATGCAGCGTGCGCGGGATCGGGGTCGCCGTGAGTGTAAGTACATCCACATCCCCCTTGATCTGCTTGAGCTTTTCCTTGTGCGCCACGCCGAAACGCTGTTCCTCGTCAATGATCAGAAGCCCCAGATCCTTGTATTTGATGTCCTTCGAAAGCACGCGGTGCGTCCCGATCAGGATGTCGATATCCCCTTTTTCCACCCCTGCCAAAATCCGTTTCTGCTCCGCAGGCGTGCGGAATCTCGACAGCATTTCGACATTGACCGCAAAATCCTTCATGCGCTGTGAAAAAGTATTGTAATGCTGCTGTGCAAGGATGGTCGTCGGAACCAGGAACACAACCTGCTTTTTGTCAAGCACTGCCTTGAATGCCGCGCGGATTGCGATCTCCGTCTTGCCGTAGCCCACATCCCCGCAGACCAGCCGGTCCATGATGCGCGTGCTCTCCATGTCGCGCTTCGTCTCCTCGATCGCGCGCAGCTGGTCGTCCGTCTCCTCAAACGGGAACAATTCTTCAAACTCTTTTTGCCATGTGTCATCCTGCGAGAAGGCAAAGCCCTTCTTTGACTGGCGCAGCGCATACAGGTTTACAAGCTCCTGCGCGATATCCTTCACCGCCCCGCGCACGCGCGCCTTCGTCGTCTTCCACTCCGTGGAGCCAAGCTTATTCAATTTCGGTTTGCGCGCGTCCGCCCCGGCATATTTCTGGATCAAATCCAGACCGGTCGCCAAAATGTAGAGCGTTCCCCCTCCCGCGTATTCGATCTTAATATAATCCTTGGTCACCTTATCGACCGTCAGCTTTTCAATCCCACGGTAAATACCAAGGCCGTGGTTTTCATGCACGACATAATCCCCGATGTTTAAGTCGGAAAAACTCGAAATCTTACTGCCCTCGTAAGCCTTTACTTTTTTCTTTTTTGATTTCTTTACCGCCCCGAAAATATCGCTCTCCGAAATCATGACAAACTTTACAAGCGGATATTCAAACCCCCGGTGGACATTGCCCTGCGTCACCATGATCTCGCCGTTTTGCACGATCCGGTCCCTGTCATCACAAAAAAATGCCGCAAGCTCATGGTCGCGCAGATCCTCCGCCAGCCGCTCCGCCCTTGTGCGCGAGCCGGAAAGCAGGATCACACGGCTGCCGTTTTTCTTCCACGCCTTTAAATCTTTCACCAGAATCTCAAAATTATTGTTGTACGGGTTCACGGATTTTACCGTAAGGCTGTAGCGCGCCCTGACTGCAAGCTTATCAAGCTTTGCCTCCATCGTGGAAAGCAGCACGGCGTTCGCACTCATCACCCCCGCCAACAGTGCGCGGTAATCAAAGATCACATCCATCTGCCCCGGCAGGATATAACCTTTCTCAATGCGCCCCGTCATGCTCTCGGAAAACTCCGTCATGACCGCCTCGCCCTTTTCCATAATGCGCGCAGGCTCATCGAGGAAAATAACGGAATCCCCATCGCGGAAATAATCAAAGAACGAAACCGTTTTCGTAAAAAAGTAATTCACATAGCTGTCAAGCCCCACACTGCCCTGGCAATATGCAAGATTCTCCTTAAATTCAGCAACCGATTTGCGGATGCGCGCCGCTTCCTCCGTCTTCATCTCTTTTTTCAGGCCAGCCGCAAACTGCTCCAATTCCTCGTCAAGCGCCGCCAGCCCCTTTTCCTTCACCGGTTCTTCCAGAATGAATTCCGATGCCGGGTAAATCCATATCTCGTTAAGATTCTCAATCGAACGCTGGCTTGCCGCGTCAAACGAGCGGATGGAATCCACCTCATCCCCCCACAGTTCCACGCGCACCGGGGCTTCCTCCGTCAGCGGGAAAATATCAATGATACCGCCGCGCACGGCGAACTCCCCCGCATCCTCCACCTGCACCGAACGCTCGTATCCCATCTGTACAAGCCTTAACTCAAGCGCGGCCAGATCCAACGTCTGCGCATTCTGGATGCAGATGCAGTTTTCTTTTAAATATTCAAACGGCAGCACTTTGTCCATGCCCCCGTCAATCGTCGCAATCACTGTTACCGGCACATCCTCCAGAAGCCTGCGCAAAATCTTTATGCGCTCGCGCACAATCGCGTTGCCCCGGATATCCGCGGAAAAAAAGATGATATCCTTCGCCGGGTAAAGACAAACTTCACGGTCGTACAGCTTGCAATCCTCATAGATTTCCTTTGCGCGCAAGTCGTTGTACGTGATGACCAGCCGCCTTTTTGCCTCCTGCGAGGCGGCAAACATCAGGTGGCATTTCTGCGAATCGATACAGCCTGTCACCTGCACCGGAAGCTTTTTCTTCCTGACCGCGCTCTGCAATTCTTTAAATTCCTCGTAACCGTACAGTGGCTCGTAAAATGTCTGCATACTACCCCCTATTTAAGTTCCGCAAAATCCCCAAAAAATCCTTTCTGGCACTGTCCGGGATTCTGCTGTTTTTAAGTTCCGCATACCCCTTCCGCGCTGGTTTTCTGGTTGTATCGGTTCATCGCTGCTTCCACCCCGTCCGTGATGATACACTCGCAGGCCTTTGATACCCGCGCAAGCGCCTCGCGGATTACCGGTTCTTCCTCCTTCGGAAAACGCCCCAGCACATAATCCGCCAGATCCCATTTTTCCGGCTTTTCCCCGACCCCGACACGGATGCGCGTAAATTCCTGTGTGCCAAGCAGCGCAATAATATTTTTCAGGCCGTTATGCCCGCCCGCGCTGCCTTTTTTCCGCACACGCAGCTGCCCGACATCCAGATTGATGTCATCGCAGATCACAATAATATCCTCGCTTGTCAGCTTATAATAATCCACCAGCGCACGCACGCTCTCCCCGCTTAAATTCATATAAGTCTGCGGCTGCGCGAGGATCACCTTCTCCCCCCCGATATACCCCCTGCCGCAGAGCGCCTTATGCTCCTTTATATCCAGCCGGATATTAAAATCATCACAGATCCTCGTGACCGCGTCAAACCCGACATTATGCCTTGTCGCCTGATATTCCCGCGTCGGGTTCCCAAGCCCGATAATAATTTTCATAATATTTTATTCTCCTCAATTTCCACATGGCACATTCCGTACCTGCCACACGGATTTTTATAAAAAACATCACGAATCCATGCACAACCCCCGCACGCACAATCGCCGCAGAACACCAAAAAGGGGTATCCTGCGGTTCATGCCGTTACCATACGGATTACTTTTAAAATTGATCAAATAACACTTTAACCTGCAAGCAGCCCGACCTTTTTCTTCACCTTCGCCAGCGTCCGCGCCGAAACTGCCGCCGCTTTCTCGGCACCTGCCCGGTACATCTGCTCCAGATACGCTTTATCCGCGCTCAGGCGCTTAAAATTCTCCCGGACTTCACGGAGTTCCTCCGCCACAGCCTCGCCGACCGCCAGCTTAAAATCCCCGTAGCCCTTGCCCGCAAACTCCCCTTCGACCTGCTCCATCGTCTTACCCGTGATGACCGAATAAATCGTCATCAAATTATTGATCCCGTCCTTGCCCTCGCGGAAGCAGACCTCCTTCTCACTGTCCGTCACCGCGCGCTTGAACTTGTTGATAATGACATTCGGCTCATCAAGGATCGTAATAAACGCATTCGGGTTTTCGTCCGATTTTGACATTTTCTTTGTCGGTTCCTGCAATGACATCACCCGTGCGCCCGCCTTCGGGATATAAGCTTCCGGAATCTTGAATGTATTCCCGTAAAGATTGTTGAACCGTGTCGCAACATCGCGCGTAAACTCCAGATGCTGCTTCTGGTCATCGCCGACCGGAACCATATCCGCCTGGTAGAGCAGGATATCCGCCGCCATCAGCGCCGGGTAAGTAAAAAGCCCCGCGTTCACATTATCCGCATGTCTCGCCGATTTATCCTTAAACTGCGTCATGCGCGAAAGCTCCCCAAACTGCGTATAGCACGAGAGCACCCACGACAGCTCCGCATGTGTCGGCACATGGCTCTGGACGAACACCAGGCTCTTTTCCGGGTCGATCCCGCACGCAAGCAAAAGCGCAAACGCGTCAAGCGACTGTTTCCGCAGCGCCGCCGGATCCTGACGTATCGTCAGGGAATGCAGATCCGCGATAAAATACGCACAGTCATATTCCTCCTGCATCCTTCCCCAGTTCTTCACTGCCCCGATATAATTCCCCAATGTAAAAACGCCGGTTGGCTGGATTCCGCTCAAGATAACTTTTTTCTTTTCCTTCTTTTCTGCCTGTTCTGTTCCTTCCATAATCTACCTCTCATTCCGTGGGCGGGCCACATCCGCTAGAGCCTGCCGCCCGCTTTGCCTCCCCACTTTCATTTGTATTGTAGATTATAGCCGCTCCCGGTGGATTTGTCAACGGAAAGCCGCCTTTACTACATCCAAGATTTCCTCACGTGCCATCCCCTCCGAAGAATTGAACGAAACAGAATACCCGTCCTTTTGCCATAACGCCAACGTATACTTTTCCCCATCCCCCTTCAGCGTGACCTCAATCCCTTCCACTTCCTCCGTGACCACATTTGCATATGAATTATAATCACCCGAATTATCCCCTCCCCCCCCCTTGATTTTCGGTATAAAATGCTTTCTCCATCCTCCCCCAGATATTCCACCTGCGCAAGTTCGCCCCAATATACATAATACGACACAGACTGCACCGGAAACGGAAATCCGGAAAGCTCCCCTACCTCAAACCCTACTTTTTCGGAAAGCTCTTCCACAAAATCATACGCCTCCTTCAAAACCGTTTTCAGCTTTTCCCTTCCGCGCCGCAGGTCAGAGCGCACACTACTTTCCTTTCGTCCACACGGCAAGCATAAATTGTTCCCCATCCCCCTTTATGGTAATGGAAGACTCCCCTGCCTCCACTGTTTTTTCTTCTGCATACACATTATAGTCCCCGCTGATATCCTCACTGCCCAAAGCCTTACGGATACGCAGTTCTTCCTCGCTGTCAGCTTCTCTGCTTCCTCCAACGTTTCACAGTCCACAAAAGGATTCGGGATCTGGACTCCCCCTACCTCCGGATTCCCCATCTCATCCTGCGCGTTGGCTTTCCCCGTGCTCCCGCAAGCCGCAAGGCCAGAAAGCGCCATAATAGCACAAATACCGACTGCAACAACATCTTTTCTCCTCATTTTGAATATCCTCCTGTTTTTATTATGCCCGGCTTAATTGCCGTTCTGACTTATACACAGATAGGAAATGCAAAATGTTGCAAACCGCAAATTTTTTTTTGCTCCGCTCACGGCTCATCCAAAAAACTTAACATATACCCGTATTCTCTTACATAAAATTGCCGAAATCAAATCAAGTGCAGTCATCTACAGCATCGCAGAAACAACAAAGACAGCCACCCCATCAAAGCGTCTGCCCCTTTTAAAACCCCCCCTGGGGTTCAATCCCATTCTTCCGAAATAAACTTAAAGTCATCCGTCTTGTCAATTTTATTGAGAACCCGGCTCTTGATCCGTTCCTCAACCGCCTCCGCTGCCATGTCAAACAGCATACTTCGAAAATCGCCATTAGTACACATCAGCATAACACCAAGCGGTTCGTCATCGAGACTTATCATGTTCTTAACGGGATAATCCCCACTGTTGTCGGCGGTATCAAGGTTTCCGCCATACTCGTCGATGACTGTTTTCATTTCCTCCTCAGTGGCAGTCTTAACGGCAATTTCAACCGCTTCCCCATCATAAAATCTCCCAAAAAACAGCCTCGCAAGTTTTTGTTTTCTACCAATTATCCCGGCACACATCTTATCCGCCTGTTCCTTAACGAATTTCAAAACACCCCTCTTTGATGCTTTGATATTATTGAACCGGAGATATATCAGCCTCATGCGTTCCGCTTCGGCAAGCTCAATCTTGTCAAGTTCACCGTTTTCGTTGTACACGGCGATGAGCCCGTCTGGCATTAGCCCCCTTGGAACCGTATATATCCTCACTTCATTTTCATATATCGGCACGTTGTATGTCAACATCTGATATTCGGTATCATAGTCAAGATCCAAACTTTTGTTTTCGTTTTCAATATTCAGTTCACCGAATTTGAATTCACCTGCTTTAAATTTCAGCGGAATTTTATAAATCCTCATCCACATAACCTCCATTCCGGAGCGCTTTGCGCGGTAGGGCAATGCAAGGTTTAATTTTGCGTCTGCCATCAGGGGTTGTTTGTGGCACTCCGTCACATGATCCCACATCAAAAAATTAAACCCGTTTAATTTATCCAGCAAGACCATTCTACCACAAACGCACACACAATTCCAGTGAATTTTATTCATACAACAAAACATCCAAACCATTTCCCCAAAAACAGA
>CAYMGZ010000152.1:0-7039 GCA_964390095.1 uncultured Lachnospiraceae bacterium
CTTTAAAAGAAAATGGTATAAGCCAATATAGTATTTATAACACTTATGGTATCTGTAGGGCGCAGATCCAACGGCTGAAGGAAAACCAGTCTGTCACCATCCATACGTTGGATATGATATTGAACAGAGGCCGTCCATGAATTTGATAACGCCCCGGATTTTTACCAATACGCACTCGGCATTACCAGAAGCATCCCCTCTGATGAGATATGATGCCAGCGGATGGATGACATTAGGCCTTCCGTGCAAAGATTGCTATCTCACCAGAATTGCCAGCCGGTATGAAAAGATTTTGCCTGCGACTGAAAAAAGTGTTGTTAGCAACATCCTCCGGCGAGATTTTCTGGCAGGATTGCTTTATGATTACGGAAACGGACTTTGTTGCCGGAAAGGAGAAATATTTTATGATTATCAAAAATTGTAAGGTGAACCATCTGACTAACCCGTTAGGCTATGCCATGAAGCGCACCGTGTTTTCATGGACCGTGGAAGCGGCGGAAGGTAAGAAACAGACTGCCGCACGGATTATTGTAAAACAGGCGGAAAAAATTGCTGCGGACACGGGGTGGGTGGAGCTTGACAGTCTGGCTACGCCATTGCCCATTTCCCTGCAGCCGCGCACGCGTTATACTTGGACGGTCTCGGTTCGGACGGATGCGGGCGAGGAGGGAACGAGCGAAGAAAACTGGTTTGAGACAGGGAAAATGGGGGAGGAATGGCAGGCGCGTTGGATCGGCTGCGGCGGAAATGGGGGCAGGAGCCCGGTCTTTGTCAAGGAAATCGCCCCAAGTAAAACGGTAGTATCCGCACGTTTGTATCTTTGCGGGCTTGGATTGTATGAGGCAGCATGGAACGGGGAAAAGATTGGCGGGGAATGCCTGACACCGTACTGCAATGACTATAATACCTGGGTGCAGTATCAGACTTACGATGTGACCGGGCAGCTACAAGGGGGCGGCGTGCTGGCGGTGACGCTTGGCGACGGTTGGTACAACGGACGGTTCGGGTATGACCCGAAGAACCGGGGGCCGTATTACGGCGATGGCTTGAAGCTGTTGGCGGAGCTGTACATCTGCTATGCGGACGGGACGCAGGAAGTGGTCGGGACGGATGAGGGTTGGAAAACCGGATGGTCCGCCATCACGTTTTCCGGGATTTATGACGGGGAGCACAGGGACGATACCTTGCCGGATACCCTGCCGGAATCTGCGGCAGGTGACGGGTATGGGGGTGCCCCATTGTCTGCTGCCTGCCTTGTCGCGCCGCCAAAGGGGAAATTAACGGAACGCTACAGCACGCCGGTCATGGTGCGGGAGGAGCTTGCGGTGCAGGAGGTAATCCATACGCCCGCCGGGGAAACCGTGCTTGATTTGGGGCAGAACCTGGCGGGGACATTCCGCCTAAATGTCCATGTGCCTGCCGGGCAGGAGGTAAGGCTTTCGTTCGGGGAAGTCTTACAGGGCGGGAATTTTTACCGGGATAACCTGCGCAGTGCAAAGGCGGAGTATGTTTATAAATCGGACGGGAAGCCGAAGGTTTTGCAGCCGAAATTTACCTATTACGGATACCGCTATGTAAAGGTAGAAGGGATACCGGAAATCAAAGCGGGGGATTTTACCGCACTCGTGCTTTACTCGGAGCTGCCAAAGACCGGGACGCTTACAACCGGGAATCCCCTCATCAACCGCCTGATTGCCAACGTGGAATGGGGGCAGAAGGGCAATTTTATTGATGTGCCGACGGACTGCCCGCAGAGGGATGAACGGATGGGCTGGACGGGCGATGCGCAGGTATTTTCGCCGACCGCAAGCTATCTCAGGGATTGTGCTGCGTTTTATACAAAATATCTTTACGACCTGGCGGGCGAGCAAAAAGAGCGGGCGGGCGAGGTACCGAACGTCATCCCGTCGTTTGGTTTCCCGGGCTGCTCGGCGGCTTGGGGCGATGCGGCCTGCGTCATCCCGTGGACGGTCTATGAATTTACGGGGGATGTTTCGGTACTGGAAGACCAGTATGGGAGTATGCGCGGCTGGGTGGAGTTTATCCGCAGGACAGACGGGGAAGACCACGGCTGGCGCAGGTGCTTCCATTTTGGGGACTGGCTGGCCCTGGATGCGCCGGACGAGGAGGAGCGGCGGGGCGGCACGGAGGTTGGCTATGTCGCGGATGCCATGTATTACCGCTGCGCCAGGCTTGTTGCGGGGGCTGCGGGTGTTCTTGGAAAAACAAAGGATGAAAAAGATTACAGGGTGCTTGCAGAGCGGATTTTGCAGGGTATCCGGCAGGAATATTTTACCCCGACCGGGCGGTGCGCCGTGCCGACGCAGACGGGGATTGTGCTGGCGGCAGCCCTCGGTCTTGGGCAGGAGGAAGAGAGGACAAGGGAGGCACTGATCCGGCGCATGGAAATGGATGGGGGGCAGTTAAAGACCGGGTTTGTCGGCACGCCGCTGCTCTGTCCGGTGCTGACCGATGCGGGGCGGGAGGATATTGCCTTTGCGCTTTTGCTCAATGAGGGATATCCGGGCTGGCTGTACGAGGTAAAACTTGGAGCAACGACGGTCTGGGAGCGTTGGAACAGCCTGCTTCCTGATGGTTCCATCTCAAGTACCGGGATGAACAGCCTCAACCATTATGCCTATGGTTCCATTGTGGAATGGCTGTGCAAGGATGTGGCAGGGCTGTCTGCCCTTACGCCGGGATTCTGGTATGCAAAGCTTGCACCACATATTTGCCGAGAACTGAAAAATGTGGAGTTTACCTATGAATCCGCTGCGGGGAAATGGTATGTGGCATGGGAAGTTTTGGAGGGCGGGGAAGTGAATTACCGCTGCAGCGTGCCGTTTGGCTGCCACGCAAAGCTTGTTTTGCCGTCCGGGGAGGAGCGGGGGCTTGAGGCGGGCGAGTATGCCTTTACCTGTGGGGGAGCGGCTTGATTGCTTTTGATGCCTACATTGCGATGCCTGCCCAAATTTTTCATTTCTCCTGTCACAAAAAAACAGTTCCGTTGTCTAACTCAATATAAATAAAAACAGGAGGCAAAAAAGCGATGGACGAAGCAAAAATGGAGAACATAAAGGATGCGGAAGCGCAGGAGGGGCAACAGAAGGAGCAGATGGCGTTGGTAAAGGAAGCCACGGTGGGTGATAAGCAGGCGATTGAAACACTGATCCAAGGCGTGCAGGATATGGTATTCAACCTTTCCCTCCGGATGCTTGGAACTTTCCCGGACGCAGAAGACGCGGCGCAGGATATCCTGCTTCGCGTGATCACCCATCTTTCTTCCTTCCGTGGGGAAAGTGCCTTTTCCACCTGGGTGTTCCGGATTGCAGTGAATCATTTGATAAACTATAAAAAACATATGTTTGCCAAATTCCCGTTAAGTTTTGAATTTTATGGTGATGATATCCGCAACGGGAAGGTGGAGGATGTTCCGGATCTGACACAAAATGTCGAAAAATCCATCCTGGCGGAGGAACTGAAAATGTCCTGTACAAATGTCATGCTGCAGTGTCTGGACGGTGAGAGCCGCTGTGTCTTTATTTTGGGAACCATGTTCGGGCTGGACAGCCGGATTGCGGGGGAAATCCTTGGGATCAGCCCGGAAGCGTACCGCCAGCGCCTGTCGCGGGGCTGGGCGGAAAACATCCCCTACCCCGGCATGGCGGAGTTTTTGGGGGAGTATTGCGGTGAATACGGAAAAGGAACATGCCATTGCAAGGACCGTGTCAATTATGCGATCGGGAACCGCCGGATATCCCCTGAGCACCTGGATTTTTCCGGGGCAGCACCCCTTCCGGAGGAAACCCTGCTTCAGGTGAAGGGGGCGATGGAAGAAATTGACGGCTTATCGCAGGAATTTTCCTTCTGCAAGGCATACAGATCCCCGGAAAGCTTAAAAAAATCCATTGGGGATTTTTTGGCGGGAACATCGTTTTTCGTAGTCCGGAACGCGTAGCTAGTTTTATGTTATACCATGTCGTTCTGACATGTTCCCTGCGGGGGATGAATCGCTCCGCAGGGAACATGATTTGCCAAGGAGATTGTCCTCCGCGTCTCTGGCGCGGTTTCTTTGGTCGGACGGCGGAGCGGCGCTGGCATAACGGACAAAAAATTCTAGTAAGGAGAGAGAAAAATGGATACAGCCATAATTTTAAATTATCTTACCGAACTTTGTGAAAATAACAACCGGGAATGGTACCACGCGCACAAGAAAGAATATCAGGAAGCAAATGAAAATTTTGAGGAACTGCTCCGGGAACTGATACAAAAAATCGGGGAGTTTGACAGCAGTGTGGCACATCATGAGCCGAAAGACCTGACCTTCAAATTGGTGCGTGATACGCGCTTTTCCCACGATAAATCGCCGTACAACCCTGCGTTCCGCGCGCATATCTCCTCTATGGGCAAGCTCCCCATCCCGGTTGGCTACTATCTGATGATCAAGCCGGGCGGACAGTCTTTTCTCGGCGGAGGGCTGTTTGCGGACATGTTTAAGGATGCCACGGCGATGGTGCGGGATTATATTTCGAAAAACGGCACAGAATGGGAAAAACTCATAAACGCCCCGGATTTTAAGAAATATTTTACCGTGCAGGGAACGGCGCTAAAAAATGTTCCCGCCGGATATGATAAGGAACACCCACAGGCAGAATGGCTGAAATACAAAAGTTGGTTTTTGGAATATCCGGTGCAGGATGCGGCTCTTTTGGACGCAGAAAAGTTTTTTTCGCAGGCAGTCCAAATTTATCGTGCCATGAAGCCGTTTAATGATTTCCTGAACCGTGCATTGGTGGATTTTGAAATGCCAAAGAGATAGGGGATGGCAGGCGGAAGACCATGTTTTGGTAGATATATAACATGGTCTTCCGTTTGTTTCTGCTGTTGTTTCCGATACTATGAATTATGCCGACATCCCGTTAAACGGTTTCAAGCTGTTCCGTGACCCTGGCAGGATTATACGATGCCATCCCGCACTGCATACACAATATCCTCATCGCAGATGACGGACAGGATTTTTGCCCCGTATTTTTCTGCCAAAAGTGCTGCGCCCGGCTCTTTTTGTGCGATGACTAAAATCGCGGAAACGCATGCCTTTGTTCCTTCCAACAAAAGCTCCAACCGTTCGGCAAGGGTTCTGCCGCTTGAAATCAGGTCGTCGATCACAATGATGCGCTCTCCCTCTTCCGGCATGTGGCCGCAGACCATGCGCCCACGGCTGTCTGCCACCTTGCGGTCATGGCAGAAATTGGTGGTGATGCCATACTTTTGGTAGAGGGCGGTGGCGGTCGCAGCGGCAAAGGAAATCCCGTGGTAGGCCATGCCCACGATGCAGTCAAACGCGATGTGGTTCTCGCGGATAGCATCGGCGAAGAATTCCCCAAGTTTTGCGATCTGCGCGTTGGTGCAGAAATTCTCACTATTGATGTAGTAGTTGGAAGTGCCGCCTGCCTTGAGTGCAAAATCCCCGAAGGACAAAACCCCGGTATCCGCCATAAAGCGGATGAAACGTTCCTTGTTCGTCATTGCCTGGAGCTTGAAGCCAAAAAGCTCATCGATGCTGACCCCAAAATAATTCGCAATGGCAGGCAGCAGGGCGATGTCCGGCTGCGAGGAGCCATTTTCCCACTTGCTGATGGCCTGGTAGGAAATGTGGAGCGCGTTTGCCAGTTCTTCCTGCGTAATGTTTTTTGTCTTGCGCAGTAAGCGGATGTTCATGCCGATTTCTTCCATGTGAAACTCCTTTCTGTAGTACCCGGGTGTAATTTGGTGTTGTGTTCTGCAGACAATTGAATTATAACGGATGAAAAGAAATCTCACAATAACGCCGCGATATAGTTTTTCTCAAACAGTGGTTGAGGGCGGAACAGGGGATTTGTGACAAAGGTTTATTCTGCCTGCAGCGCCATCCGGTAAAGTTCGGCCGCGGACAGTTTTTTACCCTCCGCACATTTCTCGTAAAACTCCACATATTTTTGCTGCGCATTAAAAAAACGGGTGTCCCCGTTGATCTTTTTTAAATAGTATTCCGCGAGGCCTTCGGTCTTTGCCCATGTGCCGAAATCTCGGAAAGCATTTTCATTCTTTAAAACGTTGAAAAGCAGGTAAATGATAAATTCATGCCCGATAAAATAAAAGGCATCTATGGCATCCCGGACAATGCCAAAAACATCCTGTTCCCGGTCAATATCAATGGCCTCCGCGCCGTTTTCAACGGACGTGACGAGGGTGGCGGTAAAATATTCGGAAAGAAGCTTGCAGCCAATAAGTTCCTCGGCACGTTCGGAAAAATCCGCCTGTTGGAAAAGGCCAAGGACAGCCGGGATGTAGGCTTCTATTTTTTCCTTCTCCTTCGGCCAGATTTCTGCGATATAATGGTCATAGTGCCGGATCATCATGGTGGATATCCTGCAAACAAGGTCAGCGTATTGTTCAAAGGATTCCGGGACTTCGCCGCGCTCCTTCCTGCGGATTAACTCCGTATAATAATCCTTTGCCGGGGTTTTTGCGCGGGCCGGTTCCATTACCATAAGCGCGTACAGCGCGCCGAAATGTTCCCCGCCGCACACGGTCAGAAGCGTCTCGTTTTCTTTGAGTAACGCCAGGTCGCTTTCCGGGTAAAGATGGCGGTAAGTGCTGCCGTAAGCGTTGTCATAGCCGCATTTTGCGACAGAGAGCATGTGGAAGACGAAATTGGTGTCCGGATTGGCGATAAATCTTATTTTGTTCATGGTGCGTCTCCTTGTTTAAATTTGAAAAGGTGGATTATTACCTGATAATCTATCTATTTTGCCGGATATGAAATGGCATGGCAAGGCCGGATGCCTTAGGGTATAGTATACAGAATTTTTTATAAAAAAGCAATCCTTTCCCATGTAAAACTTTACGGGTGTTTTGGTCGGTTTGCGGTTGTATTCCATCCCTGTCTGGTATATAATTGTCTCGTTATCTGGGATGTTAATAATCAAGAGGAGGGTTTATTATGACCGATGTGCATATCCATATTGAAAGAGGATCCTATACAAAACAATGGATCGAT
>CAYMGZ010000153.1:0-6966 GCA_964390095.1 uncultured Lachnospiraceae bacterium
ATCTTTGATGGCCAACAAAAATTTATGTCCATAACCCTAACACAGAAATCCAAAAAAATCAAGAGGAAATTTAAAAATTTTTATCCCATATTTTGGAAACGGCAGCCCTGCCTCGCCTCTAAAACCATGAAAACTATAAAATGCTGTGACCGCACCCAAAGCCAAAATCCCATTTAAGGCCTGAGCCCCATGCCGCCCTCCAGCGTGATCGTCTCGCCCGACATATATTTAAAATCCGGGGATGCAAGCTGTACGCACACCCTGCCAATCTCCTTCTCAACATCGCCATAATGCCCCATCGGCGGCATGTGCACATTCGCCTCGTAAGCCTCCGGGTAGGCATTCTTAAACTGCTCAAGCTGCGCGGTCCATGCGAGCGGGCAGATCACATTCACATTGATGCCATCCTTGCCCCACTCGTTCGCGGCAACCCTTGAAAGCCCTCTTATCCCTTCTTTTGCCGCGGCGTAGGAACATTGCCCCACATTGCCAAAAAGCCCTGCGCCCGATGCAAAATTGATGACGGTACCCTTTGTCTCCTTTAAGTGAGGGTAGCAGGCCTTCATGTAATAAAATGCGGCGTAAAGCCCGGAATAAAGTGCAAGGTCAAACTGCTCCGTCGTATGCTGTGCGAGCGGCACGCCCGATGCCGATGCCTGCGCGTTGTTGATCAGCACATCGATCCGCCCGAATTCCTCCACCGCTTTTGCCACGACATTGCCCACAACCGCCTCGTTGTCCGCCCCCGCCGACACGTCCGCAGCCACCGCCAGCACCTTGATGCCATACAGCCGCTCCAGTTCCTCCTTCGCATCGGTCAGTTTCTTCATGTTGCGCCCCGTAAGGACAAGGTTCGCCCCCTCCTTGGCGCAGGCGGTCGCGATGCCGTAGCCGATGGAGCCGCACGCCCCATCCGATAAAACGGCGCGCCCACCGCCCGTGATAATCACTGTCTTGCCCGTCAGATGTCCCATAATATATACCTCCTGTTAATTTCTTATATTCCGCACAAAAAGCAAATAAATGCATGCTTTTTGCGAATCGGCTTTATTTTTTCTTTTCCTGTCCGGTGCTTTGTTTTACATAAAATTATAGTGTCATGTTCCCTGCCTGTCAATACGGTTTGGATGGCATTCAAAAAAATTTTACATTTCTCTTCCCGGGGATTTCTCCTTCCGGGAAAGAGTTCTATTATTATAATGTTTTTACCATAACAAAATTCGTGAGGAAAATCCCCTGACGCTCCACCTGTTGTCTTTTTATAACCCGGTAGCCCCTTTTTTCAAAAAACGGCCTTGCCGTAATGGACGCATGCGTGACAACATCCCCGGAAACTGCCTGTTCCAACCGGTCACAAATACCAGTGGCAATCCCCCTGCCCTGATAATCCGCATGGACATACAGACGGTCAAGATACCCCGTCCCATCGATATCGCCAAAACCTACAATGATTTCGTCATCAACCGCAACAATACTATAATGTTTCTGAAATGAGCGGTTCCATTCCCACAAATCTATTTGCCCTGTCGCCCATACATCCAATTGCTCTTTTGGATAATCTTTTACATTTACCGTATGGACTGTATTGTAAAAAAGTTCTGCCATTTCCCTGCAATCGGATGGCTGGTATTTCCTGATCAACATTTTGGTCTTAACCTCAATTCCCGGTTTTTCTGCTTTGCCCCGAAGATATTATAGTATGCATACAGTTTATGTTCCCCGCCGTTGCCTATGCCACTTAGGGCTTTCACCGTTGGAAACGTGCGCCGCCAGACACAAAACAAAAAACCCGTGGCTATCCAAGCCACGGGTTTCCCTTTCGCGGAAGCTGGAAATCAGATTCGAACTGACGACCCCTTCATTACGAGTGAAGTGCTCTACCGGCTGAGCTATTCCAGCACTTCTGTTTTCACAGAAAAATCGAGGCGACAAGATTCGAACTTGCGGCCTCTGCGTCCCGAACGCAGCGCTCTACCAAACTGAGCCACGCCTCGATAACACATCGTTCAACGATGTTGCTCATTTATTATGCACCTTTTTTTTCAAATTGTCAAGCACAATTTTAAAAATTTTTTGATTTTCTATTTCCTTATTTTACCAATCCCCGAACCCCTGCCCGGACAGGCTTTCTCCCGCTTTCCGGAACACCGCGCAAAAACAACCTGCGCGGTGCCCGTTCCATCGATTACCAAATCATGTAAATACTTCCCCACGTCAGTCCGCCGCCAAACCCGGACATAATGATTTTATCCCCTCTCCGAAACCGCCCCGCACGGTTCAGCTCATCCAAAAGCAGCGGCACCGAAGCACCGGACGTATTGCCGCAGTGGGCGACATTCATCGGGAATTTCTCCCCATCCTCCCTCAGGTGCTTGACCACGGACTGGATGATGCGTGCATTTGCCTGATGCAGGACATAACAGGCAATCTCATCCGTTGTCAGGTGGTTACGCTCCAAAAGCTGGTCAATTGACTCGCTTACACGGCGCACCGCAAATTTAAACACTTCCTGCCCGTCCATCACCACATGCTTTTGTTGCGGCTCTTTCTGTACAAAAAGATTACATAGTGGCTTGGCATCACATAAAAGTGCATTTCCTTTTGTACCATCCGAAAACTGTATGAAATCCTGTATCCCAGCATTTTCATCGGTTGCCAGCACAGCTGCCCCCGCCCCGTCGCCAAAAAGGATGCAGGTGCCCCGGTCACTCCAGTCCACAAGTTTTGAAAGTATCTCCACACCGACCACAAGAATTTTTTTGTATATCCCCGCCCTCACATATGCCTGTGCGGTATTTAACGCAAACACAAAACCGGAACATGCCGCATTCAACTCGATCGCGACTGCATTCTTTGCCCCGATCATGGCCTGCACCTCACATGCCGCGCTCGGCACGATATGGTCCGGCGAAACGGTTGCGAGCAGGATCATCTCCAATTCCTCCGGCAACATGCCCGCATCACGGAGCGCGCGCCGCGCCGCGCCGGCCGCCATCCCTGCCGTCGTCTCCTCCACCGCAATATGCCGTTCCCTTATCCCGGTGCGGCTTACGATCCATTCATCATTTGTCTCTACATGTTCCGCCAGTTCAAAATTCGTCACTACTTTCTCCGGCAAAAAGCTCCCGGTTCCTATAATATGTGCGTTCATTCCATACTCCAATCTTTCTGGTTTTCATTCCTTTCTATCATACCTATTTCTCCTATACCCGAACCAAACGGCAATCTTGCAGGCATGATACCATGCCATTCGGACACGGAAAGCACACGATTCGCCAAGGAAAATGTCCTCCCTTTGGTCGGACGGCGAACCGGCGCTGATATAATGCCTTGCGGACATTATACCATGTCGTTCCATTTGGTTTTGGCGGGCTCCGCGCAAGTTACGGCAAACCAGCGCTAATATAATATCTAGCGATATTATACTATATATCTCCGTAAAAGAAAAGGCATTATACAAAAAAAGAAGCCCCCATCCGTCCTCTTTCCAACATCTTTTTTGTTTATTAACATTTTTTTTGTGATTTTCCTCTTTTCAGACCCACCGGAATATGTTATAATCGGAAGAGAGGATGGTGCCCTGTATGGGGTTATATCTAACCAAACATATTGTTCTGCCCACCGCTCCCATGCAAAACCATTGCCCCCTCACTAAAATTTGTAACACCCAACCCAGAATGCTATTTATTAAATAAAGAAAGGCGGTACTACATAATGAAAACCACAGACGCAATCCAAGCATTGCTCGACTACGCTGTCGGGCGGAACCTGATCACCACGGACGATATGGTCTGCGTGCGCAACTACCTTATGGATGTGCTTAAAGTAACGGCATGGGAAACCCCATCCGCCCCGCAAGCCCTCCCGCTGGAAGAAATCCTTGCCGCGCTGATTAACCATGCCATCGCGCAGGGCATCATTGAGGACACTACTTCCGCGCGCGACCGGTTCGACACAAAACTGATGGGGCTTTTGACCCCGATGCCGCACGAAGTGATCGCGAAATTCAGGGAAGAATACCAAAATAGCCCGGAAGCCGCGACCGACTGGTACTACCGGTTCAGCAAGGACACCGACTATGTCCGCGCCGCGCGCATCGCAAGGGATCTCCACTGGGTTTATGACAGCGAATATGGCCCGCTCGACATCACGATCAACCGCTCAAAGCCCGAGAAGGACCCGCGCGACATTGCCGCCGCAAAGCTTGCCACCAAAGTTTCCTACCCGGCCTGCCAGCTCTGCATTGAAAACACGGGCTTTGCCGGCACCGTCTCCCACCCGGCGCGCCAAAACCTGCGCCCTGTTCCGATGACCGTGAACGGCTCCACCTGGTATTTACAATATTCCCCATACGGCTATTACAACGAGCACTGCATCGTATTCCGCGAGGAACATATCCCGATGCAGATCGACGACGCAGTATTCGAAAAACTTTTTGATGTGCTCGAATTCCTTCCGCACTATTTCATCGGCTCCAACGCCGACCTGCCAATCGTCGGGGGCTCCATCCTAAGCCACGAACATTTCCAGGGCGGACATTACACCTTTGCGATGGAAACCGCGCCGATCGAGGAAACCTTCGTGCTTCCAGGCTTTGAAAATATCACGGCAGGCATTGTCAAATGGCCGATGTCCGTCGTCCGCTTGCAAAGTGCTGACCGGAAGGAACTCTCTCCCGCCTGCGCAAAAATCCTGCACGCGTGGAGGGCTTACACGGACGAGGCGGCAACCATTTTTGCCGAGACGGACGGCACACCGCACAACACCATCACGCCGATCGCCCGCAGGCGCGGAAACCTTTTCGAATGCGACCTCGTTCTGCGCAACAACTTAACGACAAAAGACCGCCCGCTCGGTCTCTACCACCCGAACCCGTCGCTGCACCATATCAAAAAGGAAAACATCGGCCTGATCGAGGTCATGGGGCTCGCCGTGCTTCCGGGACGGCTTGCAAATGAACTTGGCACAATGGCGGACGCGCTGGTAAACGGCGTGGACACCGAAAAACATCCGGAAATGGAAGCGCACGCCGCATGGCTAAATGAAATCCGCGCGCGCCGGAATAATATCACGGCGGAACATGCGGACGCGGTTGTAAAAGAAGAAATCGGCGCAGTCTTCGCCGAAGTCCTCGCCGACTCTGGCGTATTTAAGCGCGATGCGGCAGGAAAAGAAGCATTTATGCGCTTTATCCAGACATTATAAGAACTAGGCGGATATTCGTAATCCGCCCCTTGCCCATAACCCATTGCTACTTTGCAGCATTTTTGCAGGCGCATAGGCTTTTGCCAAAACCGGGAAGTTTCCCGCAAAAAGAAGCGTGGAACTTCCCGGATAAGGCTAAAAAACCTGCGGGGGATGCGCACCCGCACGAAGCTGTAGATGCCGCAGGCGGCCGTGCCCGGCGCATTTGGCGATAATGAATCGCCAACGATATACATTAAAATAAAAAATGCCGCCCTACTCCAACTGAACCGATTTTACCATCGCCCACGCCAGCTCATACAATTCTTCCTCCCCTTCCCCAACATAAATCTCCGCTCCCTCCCTATGCCGGGGAAACATACATTTTATCCGCCAGAATCCTTCCTCTTCGTTTTCGCCATTCCCCCCGGTTTTCCTCTCATCGTAATACACCAGCTCCTGATTATCCAGAAGACCCGCCCAATACTTGCCATCCGTTATAATCCAGTCCCCAAAATATCCTGTTGGATCAGAAAAAATATCCACATAATTTTTCTTTTCCTCATCAAGGTAAAAGCGAAGCCGGAACGCATTGCGGTCCGAACTGAAATTGTATTCATCCGTCATCCCGCCCTCATAAACAATCCCTTCCGGCACCACCATTTCCAATTTTAAGTTATCATTACAAAAATGAATCCGTATCCCCTCACGCTCCGTCAGTTTTCCCGTCATCTCCCTGCCAATCCATTCCGCCCGTTCCTGATACAGGATACTCTCATAAAACGCCTCAATCTGCGCCTGGTTCCTCTCATAGCGTCCCACGGTAAGATGCGGGTCACGTTCCTCCGAACCACCCAACGCATAGTTTCCTCCCGGCATGACAAGAATATCCGCATGGTAGCGGTAATCCCCCCACATCTCATCCTCATATTCCTTTATGTACCGCCTCCCCTTCCGGCCGTCCATAAACTCATAGGATGTCTTTTCATATATTTTGGAATAATCCGTTCCATCCGGAATCCCCGCCAGTGTGAGATAAAAGAAATTCGTCCCCCGAAAACCATCCGATTCCGAATCAATGCAGGTAAAACGAACCCCTGCCTTCAAATCCCCACCGGCAAAGAACAATTCATCATGCCAATTTTCCGGAACCTTTGCGGAAAATATCGTGTCTTCGTCCAGAAAATAAGCATCCCGCATAACCTCCCCAAAACCGGCAGGATCCGTCTGCCCCACCACTTCCTCAAGCTTTTGCCCGCCATGATCTTTTTGGTCGGTCTTGCCGCATCCACACAATACAACCGCCAAAAACAATATAACAAAAAACTTTATTTTTTTCGTCATTTCTTCCCCCATAATTACCAAAGTATTTTTTCAAAATACTGCCGCACCATTTCCTCGTCTTAACACCTGTTTTCCATCCCGGATTCCTTATATCCTTTTACCAAACATTCCGTTCCTCTATCCCCCTACAATTCCCCCCAACAGATCCCTTTCGGCCGCTCCATCGTATCACAGAATTCCTCCATACACTCCATCGCCATTTCCAACGGTATAATAACATACGCAGGAGCCTCCCACGCTTCGCCACCTGCAAGGAATACCACTTCTTTATCAAATTCCCCGCACGATTGCCATACACCGCCTCCCTCCCCCTCAAAATAATGCACACAGGCATACCCGCCCTTTACGAGCAGCGTAATACACGGTTATTGCTCTTTCCCGCCGCTAATCCACATCTCTTCCCCATGTGGCAAGGCAGCACCCTGTTTTATGATTTCT
>CAYMGZ010000154.1:0-679 GCA_964390095.1 uncultured Lachnospiraceae bacterium
AGGAAAATTTTGTAAGTTCCCTGCGTGCATATCTACGGTCAGGGCAGCATTTTTTTGTGGGTGGCATCGGGCAGGAATTGTCGGATGCGTTAAAAAATCAGGGGGTTTTGGTAACGGATCACTTAAAAACGCAGGATTTCCATGAAAAAAATGCGGAGCTGACAGCGCAGGGCTGTGTTGTGGAAGTGCTGAAACTATGGAAAAAAGAGATACAGGGGGCAAAAGTCCTTGTCACGGGATTCGGGTTTTGTGGCAGAAAGATCGCACGGATGATGCGCGGCGTGGGAGCCGAGGTGACCGCATGTGTGCGCCGGATGCAGAGTGCATGGGAGGCGTATGAGGAGGGGTTTGCCATCTGCTATTACGAGCAGCTTGAAAGTTTCCTGCCACAGATGGATATTGTAATCAACACGGTTCCGGCGCAGGTGTTTCCGGAAAACCGGCTGCAGCGCGCGCGCGCCGGCACTATTTTTTTGGAGATTGCCTCGGCACCGGGAGGGTTTTCGCCGGAAATGGCGGAGCACTTTGGGCTGACCGTGCGTGCGTGCCCGGGGCTTCCGGGGAAATATGCCCCGCTTGGGGCGGCGCAGGCCATGGCGGACTGCATGGAAGATTATTTGGAACATTAAAACAGCGTATCCCCGGACAGTACCGGAAAGGAATTTCCGGAAGCCGCGCG
>CAYMGZ010000154.1:779-6938 GCA_964390095.1 uncultured Lachnospiraceae bacterium
GAGGGAAATTCCTTTCCCAAGCCAAAGGTGCTGGAAGGGGATATGCGGAACTTTAAACAGCATATCCCCGGACAGTGCCGGAAAGGAATTTCCGGAAGCCACGCGGAGGGAAATTCCTTTCCCAAGCCAAAGGTGCTGGAAGGGGATATGCGGAACTTTATATAGAAAGTGTGGGGAATAAAATGGAAATAAAAGGGAAAGATATTGGGGTTGCGTTTACAGGTTCCTTCTGCACATACCAAAAAAGCTTTGCCCAGCTGGAAAACCTTGTTGCGGCGGGGGCACAGGTGCAGACGATCTTTTCGGACGCGGCACAGAAGATTGACAGCCGTTTCGGTGAAGCGGACAGCTTTATGAAACGGGCGGAGGAAATCACGGGGAAAAAAGCATTCCGTACCATAAGGGAAGCGGAGGCGGTAGGGCCATCGGCGATGTTTGATTTAATGGTCATCATGCCTTGCACGGGCAACACGGTCGCGAAACTGGCAAATGGCATCACGGACAGCCCGGTGCTGATGGCGGCAAAAGCGCACCTGCGCAACGAGAGGCCGCTTGTGCTCTGCATGGCAAGCAATGACGCGCTTGGCATGAACATGAAGAATATCGGGGTGCTGATGAACGTGAAAAATGTATATTTTGTTCCGTTTTCACAGGATGACCCGGTGAAAAAGCCAAATTCCCTCGTAGCGCACTTCGACCGCCTCACCGACACAATCCAAAGCGCGTTGGAAGGCAAACAGCTGCAGCCGGTACTGGCCGTGTAAAACAGGAACTTGAAACAGCATATCCCCGTACAGTGCCGGAAGGAGTTTACGGGAGCCATGCGGACGGAAACTCCTTCCCCAGTCATAGGAACTGGAAGGGGATATGCGGAACTCTTATAGGAGGCAAAAATTATGTGTGGAATTGCCGGTTTTTGTGCGCCGGGGCGTGATCTGACAACGGAGGAAAGCTACCGCAGGAACATACTGGATACGATGAACCGGGTGCAAAAGCACCGTGGGCCGGATGCGGAAGGGATCTATCTGGGGAAACATTGCGGACTGGCACATGTGCGCCTCTCCATCCTCGATTTAGCGCACGGCGGGCAGCCGATGGCAAAAAAGAGGGGAGGGGAGGATGTTGTCATTGTCTATAACGGCGAAATCTACAACATGCGTGAACTGCGGAAAGAACTGGAAAAAGACGGGGAAAAATTCCGGACAACGAGTGACACCGAAGTCATCCTGAACGGTTACTGCCGATATGGCAAACCATTTTTCAAACGCCTGAACGGGATTTTTGCCTTTGCGGTCTGGGACGGGGGGCAGGGGGAATTGGTGCTCTGCCGTGACCGCCTCGGTGTCAAACCACTGTTTTACGCATTCCATGAAAACATGCTGTATTTTTCCTCCGAGATCAAAGGAATCCTTGCGGCACCGGGGTTTGCGGCAGAAATTGACCGGGAAGGCCTGTGCGAGGTCTTTGCGCTAGGACCTGCCAAAACACCGGGCAAAGGGGTATTTTCCCGCGTGAAAGAAGTGCGTGCCGGAACAATGCTCACGATGCATGTGGGGGCTGCGGCAGCAGAACCGGAAAAAGCCCTGCAGGAAGAGGTTTACTGGAAGCTTGCGGCGAAAGACCACACGGAGGATTTCGCGCAGACCGTGGAGCATACAAGATGGCTGGTCACGGATGCCGTGCGCATGCAGATGCTCTCGGACATCCCGGTTTGCACCTTCCTCTCCGGCGGCGTGGACTCAAGCCTTGTCACCGCCATCTGCGCGGCACAGCTGAAAAAGGAAGGCAAGGTATTGGATACCTTTTCCTTTGATTTTACCGGGAATGATGAATTTTTCAAAGCGAGTTCCTACCAGCCATCGCAGGACCGCCCTTACGCGGAAATGATGGTGGCGGCATGTGGCACGAACCACCATTTCCTTGAATGCGACAACGCGCTGCTGGCGGATTACCTCTACCCGGCGGTGCGGGCGCGTGACCTGCCATGCATGGCGGATGTCGAGGCTTCCATGCTGTATTTTTGCAGGCAGGTCGTACAGTATGATAAGGTGGCGCTGACCGGGGAATGCGCGGATGAGATTTTTGGCGGCTACCCTTGGTTCCACCGGGAGGAATTGCTGAAAAAGAACGGATTCCCATGGTCAAACGAATTTTCCATGCGCACCGCGATGTTAAAGGATGAGGTGCTGGCAGAACTACATTTAAAGGAATACGAGGCTGCGGCATACGAGGCAACGATGGCGGCAGCCCCGGTCAATACGGGTCTTTCGGAACTGGAGCAGAGCAGGCAGAGGATCGGGTGGCTGAACCTGAACTGGTTTATGGTAACGCTCCTTGACCGCATGGACCGCACCAGCATGGCAAGCGGCCTGGAAGCGAGGGTGCCGTTCGCGGACCACCGGATTGTCGAATATGTCTACAATGTGCCGTGGGAGATGAAATGCCCGGACGGCATGGTGAAAGGGCTTTTGCGCAAGGCGGGGGAAGCCTACCTGCCAAATGAGGTGCTGTACCGCAAAAAAAGCCCGTACCCGAAGACTTACCATCCGGGTTACGAGCGGATTTTAAAAGAACGTTTCCTGCAGATGTTGGCGGACCAGAGCCAGCCGATCCACGCGCTCTTGGATGAAAAGAAAGCAAGGGCATTTATGGCGATGCCTTCGGATTACGCAAAGCCGTGGTACGGCCAGCTGATGGCAGGACCGCAATTGTATGCGTATCTGCTGCAGGTAAATTACTGGCTGGATACGTACCGGATCAAGATCCGGCTGTAAAATTTTTTTGGGGGGCGCTGCAAAAGAACCGTTTCCCGCAAGATACGGTATCTTGCGGGGGGCGGGGCTTTTGAAAACAGGACTTTTACCAAGTTTTTGTAAGTTCCGTGTTGTAATCGACGCTGTATGGGTTGTCTTCCCTTGTCTTTAAATCCTCATAAATTTCCCGGCGCTCGTCGCTGCTTTCCTCCGCCCAGTATTCGTAGCCGCGCAGGTAACTGTCCACAAGGGCATCCCAGCTGTTAAATTTTGCCTGCAAGACCTTGGCAATCTCAAGGGAAGTATCCAGTGCTTCCGTCTCATCATAATAACCGGCAAGGTAGAAAAAGCCCATCAGGTTTAAGGCGCGGCAATAATCCCATGCATCGATTGCCTCCGCGCCATACTGTTCATATATGGCGTAGCAGGAAATGAAAAAACCGGCATCTTCTTCGCTGACATCAAAGTTGGAAAGGATGAAATCCATGCGCCCCTCCTTGGCAACTTCCCCCAGCCCGGCTTGTTCCAAGTAAGCCATATCATCGACAAAAGTAAGGCGGTGGCCCTCGGTAAGAAGCCAGTCCAAGGTCTCATCCGCACTCGCACGGTCGGTCACGCCCCAGGAATTTTCCAGCATCTGCTGCTGCATCCGGGCAACGGGGGCATTTGGCATCATCCCACCGAAAATATTGTAATTGCAGCCGTTCAATTCCGTCAGGATGGCATAGGAGGCATTGAACCAGCGGATGGTATCGGAAAGTTCTGCCTTGTCCGTATTTGCGGTGCTGCCGGGATCATCCGGTTGTTCAGGAGCTGATGGGACGGGTGTATTTTGCTGCCCGGATGTGGTTGAACCAAATGTGTTGTGTAAGTCGGAAACCGTGTTGTCGGCATCGGTCTGCTTCGCGTCATCGGATTTGGAACAGCCTGCAAATGTGCTTACCGACAAGATGCCAAACAGGATGCAAAGGGCGAGTTTTTTTTTCAATTTCATGATCATCTCCATTTCTGAAGCGCTTTTAATACGTAAAATATCATTGGAACAGTGTTTGGCAGCCATCAAAAACGCTCCGGAACCAATGGCTTGCCACCGGACAAACACACATTATAATGAAAAAGTGTCGGGCTGTCAACCCGGTCCGCAGGAAATTTCCGGAAAATAAAAAATCTTGCATGCCCTCATAATTATTGTCAATATTGGAAATAGTATACACGGCTGCCCTTTCCCGCGCGCTGCCGGGGGAGGTTGGTTCAAAAAATGCATCCTCCCGTGTGTTGCATGGGAGGTTTGGCCAGCCGCTGGATATGCGCAAACAGTGCATGGCGCGGAGTTTTTTGTGGGGTGGGCCAGGAAATAGAATAGTATGCGGCGCAGAAATGAGGAGATTATGAGCATTCGGGATTTGGGTATGATCGAACTGACGGTGTTTGCGGCGTTGTTTGCATTGTTTGTGTTGTTTTTTGGGCTTTTTGTCATGCTCCGTCATCAAAAACGGGTGGCAAAGAGCCGGAAACTTTTAAAAAAGCGTGCGCTGATGGAGGAAGCCGTCCGGCAGAAGGTCCGTCCGGCAAGGGGGAAGGTAAGGCATGGGATGGCAACGGAATGGGATGGGGTGGGGAGAATTTGCCCGGATCTGAGGGAGGAATCCACGGTGTCCTACCCGGAAAGAGGTGAAATAAGGGGAAAAATGGAAAATAAATCGGAAGAATCCGCGATGTCCTGTCCGGAAAAAGAGGAAATCATGGAAAATGCAGAAATGGAACCGGAAGGATATGTGGTGTCCCGCCCGGAAAAGGGAAAAATAAGGGAAGGGGCGGCGATGGAACGGGAGGAATCCAGAATGACTGCATCGCCGGGACAAGAAGGGATTGCAAGAAAAGTCGTAGTGAAAAAACGGGAAGAGATGCGGGATGCCACAAGGAGGAGGGCATATGTGGAATTTTCCGGGAGGCCGTTGTCCGAGGAGTATGGGGAAGAGATTGCAAAGAGCCCGGGAAGCGGGCAGTGGGACATCCCCAAAAAGGAGGAGGCGCGCCTGCAGAAGGATGGGTCGTTTTTTGTGGAACAGAGGCGGATTTCACACCGCAGGGACCAGTTAAAGCGGTTGGAAGAGGCAAAATAAAATTTGATTTTGGCAAAAGCGGCGCAGATCCTAATAGGGATCTGCGCCGCTTTTTGGCATTTTTAATTGTTTTTCAGTTTTGCAAGCAAAGTCTCGATGTCATTGATTCAATCGCCGCCTACGGGGCCGGCGGTTGTGATGGCCTGGATGTCTTCTACGGTGTTTGCGCCATGTTCCACGGCATCCATGATATCGCGGACCGTCGTCCCAATGCATGGGCAGATGACTTCATCTTCGTTCATGATTCCCTCCCGTTCCGCCGCGCGTGCGGCATTTTTTTACCGTGCAGCCCGCAGCTTTTTGTGGGCAGGAAAAAAACATACATGCCCATGCCGCAAAGCGCAGGGATTCTCTATAAGGATAACCGGGCAGGCAGGGCTTTAATCAGGGATTTCGCTGTTTTTGGCATGGATGCACGGATGATTTTTTGATGTGGCAGGGGATGGCCAAGGGGAAATTTAGTGCCAAATTGGTATAAAAGGAGGGGAAAATGCAGGAAAATCCATGCTTTGCGCAGGAAGGGACGGGCGTGGGGAAAAGTAATTCTGCACAAAAAATAAGGAAAATATTTTACACCGGAAACCGTACCGCCCGCTTTACATAGGAGAAAAAAGCGGTTATAATGGAAATGTCCGTTCCGGTAGGGGTTCTTTTGTTCTTTGCTTTCTTGGTATGAAAGTTATACTCGTGAACGCATTTGATTGCCGCTTTCAGCCATGGATTGCCGATGCGTTCACCCGTTATACTGTGCAGACGGCAGTTATTGCGTTTGTGGGTATTAATACCGTCTTATTCCCATGAGAAAATAACATAAATGCTTCCAAATGAAAAAAATCCGGAAAAGTGATTGACAATTGCGCCGAAATCAAGTAATATGGAAAGCAGAACGAATGTTCGAATATTTGGTGCCGGCGGGTGGGGTATTTTTAGAAAAGGAGACGAAACAATGGCGAAAGAAGATAAAATGAAAGCGCTTGAGTCCGCGCTTGCCCAGATTGAGAAGCAGTATGGGAAGGGCTCCGTCATGAAGCTGGGGGACCACAGCAACAACATGAATATTGAGACGGTGCCGACCGGGTCGATCAGCCTTGATATTGCGCTTGGGCTTGGCGGTGTTCCGAAGGGGCGTGTCGTGGAGATCTACGGCCCGGAGTCGAGCGGTAAGACGACGGTGGCGCTGCATATGGTGGCGGAGGTGCAAAAGAGGGGTGGTATTGCAGGCTTTATCGATGCCGAGCATGCGCTTGACCCGGTTTACGCGAAGAACATCGGGGTCAATATTG
>CAYMGZ010000155.1:0-6908 GCA_964390095.1 uncultured Lachnospiraceae bacterium
GATTTTATGAATTCTAACACAGTTACTTGTTCTTTCGTTATGGACAGAGATGTCTACAATGCGTTCAAGAGCATTGTGAGCAAGCATGGTGAGAACGTAAAGGGAAATATCGTCAGGTATATGCAGAGCGTTATACAATACAATACCCCCAATGCTGATACGATTTTGGCAATTCAGGAGGTTAAAGCTCTGAAAAAAGACCCCAACAAGAAAATATATAGCTCTTTTCATGAGGTATTGGAGGAACTTGATGCCGATGAATGAAGAACCAAAGTACAACCTTGTTTTAACTTCGCTGTTTAAAAAGGACTTGAAAACAGTAAAAAAGCGTGGCTATGATTTGCAGCTGCTTAAGGCTGTTGTTGATACCCTCGCTATGGGCTTGCCTTTAGACGAGAAATATAAAGATCATAAGCTGCTTGGTAACTATCAGTGCTGCAGAGAGTGCCATATAACTCCCGATTGGTTACTGATCTATGAAATCGCTGAAGATGAGATCATTCTCTATCTTACCAGAACGGGAACACACAGTGATCTGTTTTAGCAAAAAAGCGCCGTTACTATATGTGGCATTTTTACGTGTCATGTGATAACCTAGAAACAGTACAGGGAGTCTTTTTTTAGTGTTTGGAGGGATATCATGGATTATGCAATTGCCATTGTGGATGATAATGCGCAGGACCGGGAATATATTGCTGCACTGGTGCGGCAGTGGGTCAAGGCGGCGGGGCATACTGCCGCCCTTCGGGAGTTTTTGTCTGCGGAGGCTTTCCTTTTTGCGCGCGAGGACGGGCAGCGGGTGGATATGTTGTTTTTGGATATTGAGATGGGTGCGATGAACGGTGTGGAGCTGGCGAAGGAACTGCGGCGCGGGCAGGGTGATCGTGCGGTACAGATTGTTTTTATTACCGGGTTCCCGGAATTTATTGCCGAGGGGTATGAGGTTGATGCGCTGCATTATCTGATGAAGCCGGTTGTCCCGCAAAAGTTTTTTGGCGTGCTTGATAAGGCGGCGGCGAATCTTTCAAAGGCGGAAAAGCGCCTGTGTGTGACTCATGACCGGAGCATGGATTTTATTCCGTTTTCACAGATTTATTATGTGGAGGCGCAGCGGCAGTATGTGCTGGTCCATACGGCGGATGGGGAATACCGGATGAAGAAATCCCTTGTGGAGACAAAGGGGGCGCTGGATGAATATTTTTTTCAATGCCAGCGCTCTTTCCTTGTGAACCTGCGGCATGTGGTGCAGGTGAAAAATAATTGTGTGGTGTTGAAAAATGGTTTGGAGGTGCCGATTGGCCGGGGGATGGCAAAGGAGATCGGCAGGGAGATTATAAGGCTGTTTTAAAGGATAAAGTTAGAAGAGGGAGATGCTCATGATTTTCCAAAAATGGATCGACCGCCGGATTGAGGCGTACCAGAGCGACCTGATCCGGAAATATTGTGACGAGGTGGAGGCAATTTACAAAAAAATGCGCGGCTGGCGGCACGATTACCACAACCATATCCAGGCATTGCAGGCGAGCATGGCGCTTGGGAAATATGATGAGGTGAATGACTATCTGCACCAGTTAAACGATGACCTGACGGGTGTGGATACGGTGGTAAAAACCGGGCGGGTAATGGTGGACGCAATTTTAAATGGGAAGTTAAATATTGCCGCGCAGAATGAAATCCCGGTCAATGCGAAGGCGAAGATCCCGGATGGCACGCCGGTGACGGATGTGGATTTGTGTGTGGTGATCGGGAATCTTTTGGATAATGCGATTGAGGAAAATAAAAGGCTGGCACCAAAGGAGCGTTTTATTCGCGTTTATATTGGCAGGAAAAATACACAGATGTATCTTGCGTTTACAAATGCCGCGGGGAAAAAACAGGAGCACAGGGGGAGGTTATTTGCGTCCGCAAAGGGTGTGGAGCATGGCTTCGGGCTTGCCCGCGTGGAAGGGATCGTGAAAAAATATGGCGGGCAGTTTTTTGCGGACAGCGAGGACGGGGGGTTTACAGCGGAAGTCTTGATCCCGCTGGCAGCGAAGGATTTTGCGGGATAAAGCCGGTGGCGTGCCTGGCTATCTGGTTTTTGCGGGATAGCGGCTGTTTGTGTTTGAGAGGGGAAATGGAAAATTGCATTTCGTTCACCGAAATTGACATTTTGGACACGGAATGCTCTTTTTTTGCGGAAAATTGTTATACTCTTTCCTGGATGGCGGGCAGGGCGGCGCGGGCAATTCTTTTGCCGCACCATCCATTGACTTGCATTTTTCCCGCTTATGTGCAACAAAATAAACTGCCGTCAGAAGATCGGCGCGGAAAAGAGGAGGATTATGGGAAAAGAGAAAAAGAAAAAAGAACCGAAACGCAAACCGAAATATGGCCTGTTTTCCAGTGTGGCATATATTTACCGCATTTTGTGGAAAACGGAGCGGGGGCTGGTGTTTACCGGGCTGTTTACGGTGCCGGTGACGGTGGTTTTGTCGGCGCTTTCGCTCTATACGCCGTCCGCTGTGCTTCGTGCGCTTTCGGCACAGGAAGGATTTTCTTATGTGGCGCGGGTTATTTTGGGGCTGCTTCTTGCAAAGCTGTGTTTTGACCTTGCGAATTTGGTGATCTGGAAAAAGATTGGCGGGGCGGAGCATCTTGTTTTGATGCAGTTGATCTATATGTACAATTATTATCAGAGGATGCGGGATGATTATCTTTCCTATGATGCTAGGATGATTGAGCTGGATGAGAGGGGAACGGCGGCAATCCGCGATAACCATGCCACAGGGGTGCATTTCCCGATGGATTTTGCAAACCTTGTTGGAACGGTGTTAAATTTTATCTTGTTCGGATCCGTGATTTCCCTGCTGAACCCGGTGATTGTGCTGCTGCTCGCGGCAGGCAGTGCCATAAATTATGCCATGGGCGCGTGGGTGCGCAGGAAAGACTGGGAGACGAGGGATGTCCGCAACAAGCTTGACAAAAAGCTAAGGTATATAGCACATTATATTTCCAATGATTTCGATTACGCGAAGGATATCCGGCTGTACCATATGCAAGACGGGCTGCACGGGCGTTTTATGCGGCTGCTTGAAATGGCGAAAAAGGAGAAATGGAAATGTGAGCGGCGCAGTGTACTTGCGGACATCGTGGGCTTTCTGGTTGTTCTTTTGCGCGATGGCGCGGCTTATGGTTTCCTGATTGGAAAGGCGGTTTCCGGGGAGCTGACGGCGGCTTCGTTTGTGCTTTATTTTTCGGCAATTACTTCGATGTCAGGGCTGATGGGGAGCATTTTGTGGACGGTGAACCGCGTCCTTGACGGCGCGCTTGAGGTGTCGGATTTCCGTGAGGGGCTTGAGACGGAGGGGAAATTAAACCACGGGGAGGGGATACCGGTTCCGAAAAAAGCTTTTTCAATTGAATTCCGGCATGTTTCGTTCCGCTACCCGAAGGGGGAGGAAAAAGTCCTTGACGATGTGTCATTTAAAATCGAGGCGGGGGAGAAGGTGGCGCTTGTCGGCGTGAACGGCGCGGGAAAAACAACGTTGACGCGCCTGATGTGCGGGCTGCTTTTGCCGGATGAAGGGGAGATTTTGCTGGATGGGCATACGCTTTACGAGTATAACCGCGATGAGATGTATACGCTCTTTGGCCTTGTGCCACAGTCATTTTCCATTTTGCCGGCCTCCATCGCAAAGAATATTGCCTGTGTGGGGGAAGATGGGGAAATTGACCGCGAAAGGCTTAAAATGAGTATCCAGAGGGCGGGGCTTTCGGAAAAAATCGCTTCCCTGCCGCTTGGGGTAAATACCCCGCTTGGGCGGGAGCTGAGCCGGGAAGGGGTTGAACTTTCGGGCGGTGAGATGCAGAGGTTATTGCTGGCGCGCCTGCTTTATAAAAACCCGCTTTTCCTGATTCTGGATGAGCCGACGGCGGCACTTGACCCGATTGCAGAAGACCGGGTTTACCAGCAGTATAAAGAGATTACAAAGGGAAAGACTTCGGTTTTTATCTCGCACCGGCTTGCTTCGACCAGGTTCTGCGACCGGATTTTCCTGCTGGATGGCGCAAATTTTGCGGAGGTGGGAACGCATGGGGAATTGATGGCAGCAGGTGGGAAGTACCGCAAATTGTTTGATGTGCAGAGTAAATATTACAAGAAGGAAGTGGTACAGGAATGAAGGGAAAAAAGGAAAAGGGGGCGGGCAGGAAACGTTCCTTTCGCGAGGAATGGGGATTGTTTGCGCGTGCGTTAAAAATCTGGAAGGAGCTGATGCCGGGGTATTTTCCCTGCCAGTTTTTCTGTATTGTGCTTGAGGTGCTTACCCCTTATTTTGGGCTTTATATGTCCGCGCGGCTGATTGATGGGCTGGCGGATGGGGTTTCGGTCCGGCAGTTGTTATTCTTAGCAGGGGTGGCGGTTTTGGGAGGGTTTATCCTGTCGCTTGCGGGGCGTTTTTTGCGGGGGAAAGTTTCCGTGATGGATGCTTTTACGATCGAGCAGCACGAGGAATATATTATAAACCGGCAGAACCGCCACGCGTATGAACATATGGAAAATCCGGATATTGTTTCGCTGCGCGGGAAAATCCGCAATGATTTTACTTCCTTTGGCGGCGGGCTATATTCGGTGCGGTGGACGTTTTGTGATTTTTTAAGGGGGATTTTTGATATTATTTTTTCGGTTTCGCTGACAGTTTCGATGTTTGCGGTGTCGGGGGAGGGGGAACATACAGGCTTCCTGGGATTTATCAATTCCCCGTACTCCGCGCTACTTGTGGTTTTGATGATTGTGGCGAATACATGGCTTTCGATCCGGATTTCCACGACAAGCACGAGGAAAATGCAGGAGGCGCTTGCGGGGCTATCGGAGAGCAATGCGCGGTTTGGGATTTATGCCTGTCTCTGGGGAACGGATATGAGGGTGTTTGATTTGCACCGTATTATATTGAAGGAGATTAAAGAATTTCAGGTGCATCCAAAATGGGTATATGAGCAGGAGAAGGTGGGAATCCGATACGGAATTTTTTCGGTTGTGCTGGATGGGGTTTTAAATATTGCTATTTTCCTTTTTGTGGCGGCGAAAGCGCTGATTGGTGTGTTTGGCATCGGGAGTTTTGTGCTGTACCAGGGAACGGTCGGGCGTTTTATCCGCGCGGTGTCCGGGGTAGCGGCTGCGGTCGGGCGGCTGCGCTACAATAATAATTTCCTTGTGGAGTTTTACCGCTATATTGACCTGCCAAATAAAATGTACCAGGGAACGCTTGCGGTGGAAAAGCGCGAGGATATTGATTATGAGATTGAATTCCGGGATGTCGGTTTTTGCTATCCGAGGACAAAAGAATGGGTGCTGCGGCATGTAAATATGAAGATTAAGATTGGGGATAAGCTGGCGATTGTCGGGGAGAATGGCTCGGGCAAGACGACGTTGATCAAGCTTTTGTGCCGCCTGTATGACCCGACGGAGGGGAAGATTTTGTTAAATGGGATTGATATTACAAGGTATCGGTATGAGGAATATCTGGCACTGTTTTCCGTGGTGTTCCAGGATTATACGCTGTTTGCGTTCCCGCTGGGGGAAAATGTCGCGGCGGGGCTGTCTTACGATGCGGACCGGGCGCGGGAATGCCTTGTGAGGGTCGGGCTTGGGGCAAAGCTTGAAGCGTTTGGGGCGGGGGGATATGCGGATGTGATGGATGCTGCTGGCGGCGGGAGTGCGGAATTTGCGGATGCTGCTGGTAGCGGCGGGAGTGCAAAACTTGCGGATTCTGCTGGCGGCGGAGAGTTTGGCGAAAAGGGCATGGATGCCCTTGCGGTGGCGGTTGGACGGGATTATGATGGGGATGGGGTTGATTTTTCCGGCGGGGAGCTGCAGAAAATTGCCCTTGCGCGGGCGCTGTACAAGGATGCGCCGTTTGTGGTTTTGGATGAGCCGACGGCGGCGCTTGACCCGCTGGCGGAGGCGGAGGTGTATGAGATGTTCCACCGGGTGGCGGAACGAAAGACTTCGGTATTTATCAGCCATCGGCTGTCTTCCTGCCGGTTTTGCGATACAATTGCGGTGTTTGACCACGGGCAGGTGGTACAGTGCGGTTCACATGATGAACTGGTGGCGGACGAGGGAGGGAAGTATTATAGCTTGTGGAGGGCGCAGGCGCAGTATTATGAGTAGGGGCAAGGGGTAAAGGTTAAAAACATCGCTTTTGCGCAGGGTTGTATGTGCGAAAGCGATGTTTTTTATTGCAGGCTTTATTCCTTGCAATTAGAAAAATGCAGGAAAGATAAAATGCTGATAAGGCAGAAATAGAAACACCAAAATTCCAATACCGCCACCCCGATCCACCGTGGGCTGTCCGCTTTGAATATCCCAAGCATGGGAACGGTCAAACAGGAGACAAAAAACACCCCATGTACCATGAGCAGATTTTTCAGCCACTTGTCTGTTTTCCTTTGTGGTTTTACCGTTAATCCGGCAAAGAATGTAGATAACTACATAACCGCATAACCTAATAAGTCATAGTTGAACAGCAGTCCGTATTGCTGAAAATCAAGAAGTATGGCGGCCTGCGGTGTCAAGTCATTTTGCCGGACGGTCGTTAGCTGTGCAAAATAGACGGATAGTATAATGGCTGTATATATGGCGGAAAAGGCGGTGGAAACATAGCCCGCCAATTTTACTTCCTTTTCGGCAAAGTAAGCATAACTGCACATCATTGGCACAAAGCCAAACGCAATGAACATGGAAGAAAAGTAACTGCCATAATCAAAGCCAAACAGCATGCACAGGGCAAAGCAGATTACCGCAACGAGATTCACGGCGGAGGCGTACAACCCTATTTTTTTATTCATCAGCCCGCACCGCCCCTTCCCAAAGAAGACCGACCAATTTACCGATATATGCGGCCCGGTCCCCGGTTTTCGTAAAA
>CAYMGZ010000156.1:0-241 GCA_964390095.1 uncultured Lachnospiraceae bacterium
ATCGTTTTTTTGTTGACAATTCAAAATATTCTACTAAAATAGGAGATAGCATACGAAGCAGGTTGTTTTTCGGAATTTGTATGCGGTTTTTGGAACAGAGGTTTTTATGAGGGTAATTGCGGGTAAGGCAAGAAGGATTCTCCTCGATACCCCGGCGGGGCTTACGACAAGGCCGACGACGGACCGGATCAAGGAGACATTGTTTAACATGATAGATTATAAGCTGCTGGGCGCGGTCTTC
>CAYMGZ010000156.1:251-6893 GCA_964390095.1 uncultured Lachnospiraceae bacterium
TGCAAACGGGCAGTTTTTGTCGAGCAGGACCAGAAGGCGCTTTCCTGTATCCGGGCAAACCTTGGGCGGACGAAGCTTGCGCCGTTGGCGCGGGTAGTTGCATCCAACGTGGAGGATGCGCTTTCCGGGCTTGCGGGGGGCGGGGAGGTCTTTGATATTATTTTCATGGATCCGCCGTACCGGATGGGGTTTGCCGAAAAAGTCCTAAGGGGGCTTGTGGGAAATACCTTATGCACACAAAATACGCTTGTCATTTTTGAAGAAGCACTTGAGACGGAGCTTTTGTTTGTGGAAGAAAGTGGTTTTGAGGTTGTCAGGGAAAAATGCTACAAGACAAATAAACATGTGTTTGTGAAGAAGATTTGTTAATAGACTGTGCTGCCAGGGATGTGCAGCGGAAATGAGGAGATATGACGATAGGGATTTATCCGGGGAGTTTTGACCCTGTCACATTGGGGCATCTGGATATTATAAAAAGATCCTCGAAGATTGTGGACCGGCTGATCATCGGTGTGCTGAACAACAGCGCAAAAAGTCCGATGTTTTCGGCGGCGGAGAGGGTACATATGCTTGAACTGGTCGCAAAGGACATAAAAAATGCCACGGTTGAGACGTTTGATGGCCTGACGGTGGAATTTGCCAGGAGCAGGAATGCAACGGTGATGTTTCGGGGGCTGCGGGCAGTGACGGATTTTGAGTATGAGATACAGATTGCGCAGACAAACCATGCGTTAAGCCCTGACATTGATACTGTGTTTTTGACAACGAGCGTGCAGTATTCCTATCTTAGTTCGAGCATTGTCAAAGAAGTTGCGAGTTACGAGGGGAATATCACGAAATTTGTTCCGGAGAGCATCCTGCCGCTTGTGATGGAAAAAATTAAGAAAATAAGGAGTGTATAAAGATGGCAACGGGCAGAAGCAGCAGAATAGAACAGGTAATAGATGATATTTATGAATTGATCGAAAGCTGTAAACCACAGGCGTTCTCGCAGGCAAAGTTAGTTGTGCCGAAGGACAATCTGTATGACCTGTTAGGGGAATTGCGTCTGCGCCTGCCGGATGAGATCAAGCGCTACCAGAAGATCATTGCGAACCGCGACGCGCTGCTTGCCGATGCGGAGGACCAGGCAAACGCAATCCGTGACCGCGCGAGGGAGGAAGCGAAGCAGCTTGTCAATGAGAATGAGATTACGCGCCAGGCTTATGAGCAGGCGAGTGAGATCATGCAGAACGCGCAGGAGAGCGCGGATGCGATGCTGCGCGACGCGAACGAGGAGGCGGAGGCGCTGCGCGCCGGGGCATTAAGCTACACGAACGACATCCTTGCGGAAGTCGAGAAGGTCCTGACAGCCGCTTATGAGGAGAGCCGTGTCAAGACCGAGGAGACGGTAAGCGCCTTAAAGCGGAATTTGGATGTTGTCCTTGAAAACCGCAGGGAACTGGGCGAGCAGCTTAACCCGCGCGGCACGCGTGCCAAGGAAGCGGGCGGGTACGCGGACGATGATTTTGATTTTGACGAGAATACATTTTTGCCGGACATGGACGGGGAGTAAGGGAAATTTTCCAAAACCTACAGCAGGGAAAGGATGAGCACCGTGAGCAGGTACGCAAAGATCCCCTGCATCAGTTTGACAAATGCATAGTAGCGTATGGACAGTCCTGTGCCCTGCGTCACGCTTTTCGTCTGCATCAGGCCGGAAAGCCCGCCAAATGCGGTAACGCCAAGGGTCAGGGCTGTTTTTTGTATGGCGGAAAGCCCGGTCTTTAAAATCTGCTGTATGCCGCCCGTGATTTCAAGGAAGCCGCAGGAGACGGCGGATACTGCCTCCGGGAGCGGGAGCGTGGTAAGGAAAGCCGAAAGCATGGAGAAAAGGATCACATACCCGCCGACCCTCGTGATGGTGGCGAAGCTTTCCGGGATGCAGGCATCCAGCGCGGTGAAAAAGGATGGCTCGCCGTTTGGTTTTGCGGCGGCGGCTTCCTGGCCCGGAGTTCTTTTATATTGCTTTGGGAGGATGAAAAGGGCGGTGGAAAGCAGGGCTGAGCTGTAGAGGACGAGCAGCACGAGGAGGGCACAGTGCGGGACATTTAATTCCTTGGCGGCAACATAGCTGACGAGGAACATCATGCTTGCCTGGTTGGAGAAACCGAGCAGGAACATGGCATCCCGCTCGCTGACCTGTCCGAGCGCAAAAAGCTGTGCCGTTGTCTTCGCGCCGAGCGGCATGCCGCAGAGAAGCCCCAAAAGTAACGGGTAGCATGCTTTGGGAGAAATTGGGAATATCCGGGTGAAAACCGGGCCAAGCAGCAGCTCAAACGGGCGCGTCAAATGCAGGGTGATCAGCAGCGCGGAAAGGATCAAAAAGGGCAGCAGGATCGGGAGCAGGGTCTGTGACCAGAGGATGAGCCCGTTTTTTGCCCCGCGCGCAGCGGTCTGCGGGAAAAGCAGCATCAAAAAAAGGACAAGAAAAACAACAAGGTATAAAAAGCCGCGCCGGAGGTGGGATTTGGCGGCTGTTTTTTTTGTGTGGCTGGTTTTCATGGCGGCTCCGGAAAAAAAGCTTTTCCCTATAATCTATTCACGGCGGATGATTTCATGCGTAAATTCGCAGGCGGATAAAAGGTGGCTGTGGGTGTAGGAAAGCTGGCGGTAGAGCTCGGAGGCGGCGATATCTTTCATAAAAAAGCGGTATGCGGCTTCCGGCAAATTTTTTTTTGCCTTTGCGGGGCGCAGGACCAGGGGGGCATCCCCCTCTTTTTTTAGGCGGGCAAGCAGCGGCCGTGCAGTGGGGCGCATCCCGAGGACGCGCAGGTACGGGGCGTTTGGCAGAAGGCGGAACGCTTCCTGTTCCACCCCCGTAATCCGCAAAACAGTGTGCAGAAGGGCGCGGGAAATCCTTGTGTAGGTGAGTTCCTTTGTTTTTAAGCGCATGGCAAAATCGGGGAGCCGGACGGGTTCATAGCGCTTTGCGAAAACGCGGTTGGCAAGTTCCTCCCCCATATCGGCGTAAACGGCAAGTTCTGCCGGGAGGGAGCATTGCAGCAGGCAGTATGCAAGGAGGGGGGAGAGGTCGGACTCATCAACAAGGGCTTTTTTCGCAAGCTCTGCCGCAAGGATTTCGCTGGCGGCAAAAGGCATGTAGGGAAGGAGCGCCGTTTGGTCCGGAACTTTTGTTTTTATAAATTCCCGGAGCGCGGAAGCGCTGGGGAAAGAAGGGAGGGGAAACCCTTCGGGAAATGCCCCTTCCGGGAGGAGTTTTTCGTGGTAAGGGCTGCCAACGCGCGCCACCGTGTACGGGCGCAGGGAAAAGCCGCGCCGTCTGCATGCCTTTAGGTATTCAAGGGCGAGCAGGTTGTTTGGGGCATCAAGCAGGGGCGCAGCGTCCGGCAGCAGGGCGCGCACGGCGTTTCTTCTGGCGGACGGGAAATTTTGGCCCATGGAAAGCGCTTCCCGCAGATGTTTTCGGTATGCTTCCGGTTCATCACAAAGCAGCGCGGAGAGCGGCAGCAGGGCGGACAAATCGCCGCATTCGCTCCCGAAAACGAAAGAATCCGCGCCAAGGGCATGGAGCTGGCGCAGCGCCCCTTCCGCAAAATATTCCGCACTCGCGCAGGCCGCAAAAACCGGGAGCTCAACGACCAGATCCGCGCCACACAAAAGCGCGGTTTCCGCGCGTGCATATTTTGAGATGATCGCCGGAGCGCCGCGCTGCACGAAATTCCCACTCATCACGATAACCAGGATATCCGCCCCTGTGATTTCGCGTGCTTTCTGTAAAAGATAGGCATGTCCGCCATGGAACGGATTAAATTCTGCGATGATCCCCGTAACTTTCATGAAACCCTCCTGTAATGGAATTGTGCAGGGAATAGGGTATCCCTACTTTCCCGTCCTTATGTTATGCTACCACGAAAATCCATGTTTGAACAGGGGGTAAAATCATCTGCAGGCAGATGCCTGACAAAATTTTGCTTGCCACAAAATGTAAAATGCATTATACTAGAAACAGGGTTTTGGCACACCGACCGAAGGTATGCATTGGCAGTTATTATACATAATTTTTTTACTATGAAAGGAGATACAAAGAAGATGAGTTTTATTGAAGAAATCAAGGAAAGGGCACGGAAGAACAGGAAGACGATCGTCCTGCCGGAATCGGAGGACCGCCGGATCTATGAGGCGGCGGCAAAAGTGTTGGACCAGGAAATTGCAAACGTTATCATTATCGGGAAGGACGAAGTGATCCGGAGGAAATCGACAGGTTTTGATATTTCGGGGGCAACGCTGGTTGATCCCGAAAAATTCGACCATTTGGCGGAATACATCGGGAAGCTTGTGGAGATACGCAAAAACAAGGGGATGACCGCGGAGATGGCGCAGGAAGTGTTGCTGACGGATTACACGACCTTCGGTGTCATGATGGTAAAGATGGGGGATGCGGACGGCATGGTCTCCGGCGCGTGCCATTCCTCGGCAAACACGCTGCGCCCTTGTCTGCAGATTTTAAAAACCGCGCCGGGAACAAAGCTTGTGTCGGCGTTTTTCCTTATGGTCGTGCCAGGTTCCCCGTTTGGCTCCAAAGGGACCTTTGTCTTTGGCGACTGCGGCTTAAACCAGAACCCAACCTCGGAGGAATTGGCGGCAATCGCGGAATCCTCCGCGCGCAGTTTTGAGCTTCTGACCGGCAAGGAGGCAAAGATCGCGATGCTCTCCCACTCAACCAAGGGCAGTGCGAAGCATCCGGACATCGATAAGGTAACGCGCGCGGTGCAGATCGCGCATGAGCAGTACCCGGATTTAAAGATTGACGGCGAACTGCAGCTGGATGCGGCAATCGTGCCGGAGGTTGCGGCGTTTAAGGCTTCGGGAAGCCCGGTGGCGGGCAAGGCAAACGTATTGATCTTCCCGGACCTTGACGCGGGCAACATCGGGTACAAACTGGTGGAGCGCCTTGGGGGGGCGGAGGCCTACGGCCCGCTCACGCAGGGGATCGCCGCACCGGTCAACGACCTTTCGCGCGGCTGCAATGCGGATGATATCGTCGGCGTTGTCGCGATCACGGCGGTGCAGGCTGCCGCATTATGAAAGGGGCGGAAGGTTGGTGGGAAGTGTTTGGAAAATTTTGTCAAAAAGGAGCGCAAAAATGAAAATTTTGGTGATTAACTGCGGGAGTTCCTCGCTGAAATACCAATTGATTGATTCGGAGTCGGAGAAGGCGATCGCGGTTGGTTTGTGCGAGCGGATTGGGATTGATGGCAGGCTGGTGCATACGAAGGTGGGGAATGAAAAGCTGACGTTTGAAAAACCTCTTCCGGACCACGAGGCGGCGGTGCAGGCGGTGCTTGCGGCGCTGACGGATGCGGGGCATGGCGTGATTGGCTCGCTTGCTGAGATTGGGGCGGTGGGACACCGCGTCGTGCATGGCGGGGAGCGTTTCACGAGTTCTGTTGTGATTGATGATGAGGTGATTGCCGCAATCCGCGAGTGTAATGATTTAGCACCGTTGCACAACCCGGCGAATTTGATCGGGATTGATGCGTGCCGCAAGCTGATGCCCGGCGTGCCGATGGTGGCGGTGTTTGACACGGCATTCCACCAGACAATGCCGAAGAAGGCGTACACTTACGCGCTCCCGTATGAATATTATGATAAATATAAAGTCCGCCGCTATGGTTTCCACGGCACAAGCCACAGCTATGTGAGCAGGCGGGCAGCCGAGATTGCAGGGCTTGATTACGGGAATTCAAAGATTATCGTCTGCCACCTTGGCAATGGTGCGAGCATTTCCGCCGTGCAGGATGGGAAATCGGTGGACACGAGCATGGGCCTGACACCGCTTGAGGGGCTGGTCATGGGGACGCGCTCCGGCGATATCGACCCGGCCATCATCGAGTTCATCGCGAAAAAGGAAGGGAAATCGATTGAGGAGATCATGAACCTTTTAAATAAAAAATCCGGCGTGTACGGCCTTTCCGGCGTATCAAGTGACTTCCGTGATCTGGAGGCGGCAGCGGCGCAGGGCAATGAGCGCGCGAAGGATGCGACCGAGGTCTTTGTGTACCGCACCGCGAAATATGTCGGGGCGTATGCCGCGGCGATGAACGGTGTGGACGCGGTTGTGTTTACGGCGGGGCTTGGGGAGAATGACAAGAAAATCCGTGCAAGGATCTGTTCCTACCTTGGGTATCTCGGCGTGGAGATTGATGAAGGGCGTAACGATGTGCGCGGTGCGGAAGCCGTGATTTCGTCGGATGCCTCGAAGGTGAAGGTACTTGCGGTTCCGACAAACGAAGAGTTGGCAATCGCGAGGGATACGGTGGCGTTGGTGAGGAAATAGGAAGTCATCTTACAGAAGGAAAGCACATTTATGCGCTTTCCTTTTGTGAAAATGGCAATAGTATAAAATTGATATATATTGTTATAATATGAATGTTGTGAATATGGAGTCAAATGGCGGCAGGAAATTTCCTGCCGCTTTTGATGATTGGATATTGACAAAAAGCAATCATGAAGCTATAATGATGATAGAAAAAACAAAAAAACACATCATATACTCTGCGGAGGATAAAGTATTGAACATAGATCAGAAAGATATAGAGCAGTATCTTTCTGAAGTGAAGGAAGCTGCCCGGAATGATA
>CAYMGZ010000157.1:0-952 GCA_964390095.1 uncultured Lachnospiraceae bacterium
AAAGCCCTGCCGATAAACTAGGGCTTGTCTGGAAACTACGATTTTTTGTTTTTCTTTGCATTCCCTTCTTTTGATAATGATTCCTGTTTTTTTTGGTCGGCCATCGCCTTCATTTCGGAAGCATTTAAAAGCACGGTATCCGTGATTTCAACCCCGCCCAACATCCTCGCGATTTCCTCGACCTCACCGTTCCTTGACAGTTTGCGGATATCCGTCTGTGTTTTCTGCCCGTCCGTTGTTTTTTCAATGATAAAATGTGTGTCCGCCATTGCCGCGATCTGCGGAAGGTGTGTGATGCACAAAAGCTGCCTCTGCCTTGCGATCCCTGCCATTTTTTCGGAGACCATCTGCGCCGTCCTCCCGCTGACACCGACATCAATCTCGTCAAAAATCATCGTCTCAATCTCATCTTTCCCGGAAAATACGGATTTTAGCGCCAGCATGATCCTGGAAAGCTCACCGCCGGAGGCAATGCGTGCAAGCGGCTGGAGCGCTTCCCCCGGGTTGGTCGAAATCAAAAATTCCGCCTCATCCAGGCCATCCGCCGTATAATCCGGCAAAGTTTCAAAATGCAGTTCCAGCCGCACATCAAGGAAATTCAAATCCCGCAGCGCCTCCGTCAGCTGCACCGTCAGTTCCTTTGCACTTTCCCTGCGGAGTGCGGATGCCCTCGCACACAGCTCTTTTAGCTCTTTTTCCGCCTCGGCACAGCTCTTTTTCAAACCGGACAGGTACTGGTCATAGTTTTCATATTTCTCGATTTTTTCACGGCATTCGTCCGCGTATGCCAACACCGCCTTAACATCGCCGCCGTACCGGGTCATCAGGCGGTTTACAAGGTCAAGCCGCTCCTCGACCTGCGCGAAATGCTCCTCCTCATCGCCGCTTCTGTCCATGTAAGCGCCAAGCTCGCGGTTGAAATCGTGCACCATGCCCTCAACCGCCTCCAAAC
>CAYMGZ010000157.1:962-6100 GCA_964390095.1 uncultured Lachnospiraceae bacterium
TGTGCCAGCTCCTCATCGTATGGCTCGACCTTTGAGAGTTGGCGCACGGCATGCCCCAGCTGCTCGGCGGCGGCGGTATCCCCCTCCCCCGTCAGCTGGTAAACATTTGCGAGTGTCTCGCGGATCATGTTCGCGTTGGAAAGCCTCTTATGCTCGCGCACCAGTTCCTCCTCCTCACCCGGAACAAGGCGCGCGCCCTCGATCTCGTTTAATTCAAATTTTAAAAAGGAAAGCTCGCGGAGGCGTTTTTCCTCGTCCTCCACCGCCCCGGAAAGTTCCTTTTTAAAGGCACGGCATGCCGCATAGCTGCCCCGCAGTTCTTTTTTTAACTCCGAAATCTCCCCTGCCGCAAAGCGGTCCACCATCTCAAGGTGCTTGGATTTTTTTAGCAATGACTGGTGCTCATGCTGCCCGTGGATGTCAATCAGCTCCGCGGCCAATTCCTTCACAAAGGCAACGGGAACGGTCTCGCCGTTGATGCGGAATATGCTTTTCCCCCCCGTAAAGATTTTGCGCGAAATCAGTACCTCATCGCTTCCATCCTCAATCCCCTGCTCCTTTAGCATGGCATGCACGCGCTTATGTGCCGTGACAAAAAAAAGTTCGACAAAGGCCTGTTCACAGCCTGTCCGGATGACATCCTTCGCCACCTTCCCGCCAAGTGCCGCCCCGATGGAACCGATGATCACGGATTTGCCCGCGCCGGTCTCACCGGAAATAATGTTCAGATGTTCCCCAAAATATACTTCAATTTCTTCGATGATTGCAAAATTTTTTGCGTGAAGACTTACCAACATGTGTATGTTTCCTTTCGCCCTTCTTGTTATATCCACTGTTACATCTTCTCCGGTAACAGCATCCTTTCCATCAGTTTACCACAAATGCAAAAAACAGACAATATTGAAATCATGCAAAAATCCCATGGCATTCTTTATGCATTTTTCCCGAGTTTTCCCAATAAAAGGAAAAACGGGAATCCTGCCCCGGAATGATTTCCGGGGCGGTCCCGTTCCCGCATTATTTATTCCCTATTTTCTACCTTCGGATCTTTTCCACCGTCACACGGCACTGAAGCCTCCGCCCGTTTACGACTGCGTAAACATAGGTCGTTCCGATTGCCTTCCCGGTGATCTTGCCACCCTGTACCTCCGCGATACGCTCATTCTCTGAATACCAGCGGACATCAAGGTCAGACTTTGATGCCCCATATACTTCAAGGCTGATCAAAGTGGAAGTATATTGTTGTAAGGAAAGAGACGTTTTGCTCAATCCGACCACATAAACCTTCACGGATGCGGAGCGCCCGGATTCCGCAAAAATCGTGATGTTCGCGGTTCCCATCGCGTTCGCCGTAATCAGGCCGGTAATCAGATCCACATCCGCCACGACCGGGTTGTCACTCGACCAAATATAAAGGTCCGTGTACCCCGCCGGCAGGATCGTAAAGCCTACGGTCTTACTTTCCCCTGGTGTCATGACAATCTCGGATTCCGAAACCTGAATATTTGTAATCGGGACCGGGTTGCGCACATGTACGACGCAGACAGCCTCAACGCCGCTTTCATCCTCCGCCACTGCACGGACGGTGGTGTCACCCGCCTTCAGCGCAGTCACACGCCCATTCTGCGAATCGACAATCGCAACCGTCGGGTCATCGGACACCCATTTCACGCCATAGGTCGCATCACTCGGATAAATCCAGCCTTGGATGGTCTCGGTATCGCCGACCACCATGTCCAGATAGGAAACATCCAGACGGATATCCGTGATCTGCTGGCAGACTTCCACTTCGCAGTAGCCTTCCGCACCGCTCCCGTCCGCCGCCGTACAGGTGATCGTTGCCGTTCCGACCCCAATCCCCAAAAGCCTTCCCTTCTCATCAACGGTCACAACGCCCGTATCGCTGGAAAACCATTCCAAAGTCTTGTCGGTCGTCTCCGCCGGAAGCACCGTGGCTTCAAGTTTTGCCTTCTTGCCGACCCCAAGCATCAGGGATTCCGGTGTCACAATGACTTCTTCCGATTCCACCTCCACCGGGATGACTTCCACCGCACAGTAATCCACATAACCGCCATCCACGGTCGTGCAGGTAATGATGGTCATGCCTTCCTTCACACCCGTGACGCGCCCTTCCTTGTCAACCGTCGCTACACCGCGGTCGGAGGAAGACCATTTGACCTCCTGGTTGGTCGCATTTTTCGGTGTGATGTTCGCCGTCAGTTCCCATTCATCCCCAACGTATATCGTACTCTCATGTTCGCTTAAGCTTACCCCGGTCACACCCTGCTGCACCGTTACGGTACAATAGGCCGTGGAGCCGCTGCGCGTCTTTGCCATGATGACCGAAACGCCGACTTTTTTGGCTATGACCTTCCCCTTGTTGCTGACAACCGCAACCGACTTATCCGAGACCTCCCAGGTCAGGGTTTTATCCGTGCTATCCGCCGGGGTGATCGTTGTCTCAAAATTATAGTAATCGCCCACATTTAAGGTAATTGCATTTGCATCCAGCTTTACGGCGGTTGCCACCCTGCTGACATTGACAAGGCAGGTTGCCATATAGCCGCCCTCGTTTGTTTTTACGATGATTGATGTCTGGCCGACACCCCTTGCCGAAACCGTGCCGTTGGCTGCCACCGTCGCAATCGCCGGGTTGGTCGAGGTAAAGGTCACGGCCGTGTTGGACGCATTCGCCGGGGCAAGGACATAGGTCAGCTTAAAAGTTTCACCGACATTTAAGTTGAGGGTTGACTGATCCAGGCGGATGCCGGTCACGGCCTGCGTAATGATGATCTGGCAGCTTGCCGCAATCGCACTGTCATTTTTCGCCGTACAAATAATTGTTACCGTGCCGGACTTCTTCAATGTGACGAGGCCTTTCTGGTCAACCGTCGCAACCGAAGAGTCCGAGGAACTCCAGACAACCGGCTCATTTGCCGCATCATCCGGTTTGATCGTCGCATAGAGCACAAGGGTCTTCTCCGCAATGGACGTTGTGATCTTTGTCCGCGACAGGGAGATGGACTTAATGGCATGGTCGCCGACCACCTTGACCATACAGGAACCGACAATGACATTCTCCTGGTTGATTGCGGTTATGACGGCAATCCCTTCCTTCTGCCCTTTTACGGTTGCGGAAAGATCCCCCGCCTGCTCAATCGTGACGATGGTCGCATCGGACGTTACCCAGTGGAGGGTCGCGTTCGGGATCTTTGGCGTAATCTGTGCATTGATGGTCAAAAGCTCACCGATCTTGATTTCTTTGGAGGCAGGGTCCAGGACAATCTTTGCAACCGCACTCCTAACATTAATCACACATTCTGCCGTTTTTGTAACACCGTTAATGGTTTGTGTCACCCGGACCGTGGCGGTTCCTTCTTTTATTGCAGTGACAAGCCCGTCATCATCCACTTTCAATATACTCTCGTCGCTACTCGTCCATACCAGTGGGATGCTCAGGTTGGAAACCCGCGCAATCAACTGCAGCGTGCCGCCGACGGCCATGGTAGCCTGCGTCATGTTAAGGAAAAGTTCATCGATGATGGTGATCGGGATAATATATTTATCTTTATAAGCATAATATTGGTTCGGGTTATTTGGGTCATATTTAAATTGCCCCCCAAAAACATCTTCCGCCGAACTCCCTTCCATCCCCGCCACATACGACAGGACAAGATAAGTATCGCCCTTTAAATCCGCCCGGAGGATGCCGTCGGAATAAGTTGCCTTGACCGATATGCTCGAACCGGAAACCGTGTCCGTTACTTCCCCGCGGAAAATATTTTTGTCGAGGATCTGCGCGTTCCGCAAAACATCATATGTATCGCCAACATTCATAATCAGGCGCTCTTCGCTGATGCCGATCGGGACTACAATTGTGATATCCACTTTCTCCACGCTGGCATTTTTATCCTCGTACTGCGTCTGTGAACCCACCAAGTGATAAACACCCGCCTTTAAGGCAGAAAATGACAAAATATTTGTGTTCTCACTGATGTCAATCTTCATATATTTTGTCTCGATCTCCAGCTTTTTGCCTTCCCCGCCCGTTCCGAGTTTTTCGCCGTCCCTCGTTTTCTTGTACAGCGTCCACCGTAAGTTCGATGCAATCTTCGCGTTTGTCTCAACTTCAAAGCTTGTCGTGCCCGGCGTTAAAAGGATCTCCGGATTTTTGGAATACGTAGCATTCGGATTATCCTTCCATTTTGCCTGCGGTGCCACGATGATCGGAAGGACAATGGCTGCCTTCTCCGCATTCTCACCAAGGGGCAAGAATTTCACGGTCGTATACCCTGCGCCAACCGCCCGGATATAACCGTCGGCATCCACCGTCGCCACATTTTCATCGGTCTCGGAGGCATCTACCTTAAAAGGGATCATATCGTCGGAGGAGACATTGATAAACTGCCCGTTCCTCTCCTTCAAATCGGTACTCTTCACCTTGATTTTCCCGTTTGCATCCTTAAAGTAATTCACAAACTGGAACATCGGGAGATAATGGGAATGTGCCGGGTCTTGTTCCGGCGTGCTTAACTGGACAACATAAACCCTGTGGTCCTGGTTCTCATTCCCGGTCATGCCCCAACGCATACCAAATATGTCACCCGCATAAGTGGAGTTGATCCCCGTGGTCGCATTTGGGCTGATATACGCAAACGGCACCTCCACCCTACAGCTGACCGAGTATGTCCGGGTAACGGTCCCGTCCTTAACCTCAATTTCCGCACGAATCTCGGTTGCACCGGTTCCCACGATTGTCAGGTCATATGTCCACTCGGATTCATCTATATTAGTCATTTTGATGATGCTTTCGTCATATCCGTACCATGTACTACATTTCATCGAAGAATCGACATAACCGATATTCGAATTGATGGAAATCGTTCCGCCGGGCTTGTTCTCCTGCAGCTTGATCGTATCCCCCTGCGCATAATTTGCATTATCATACACAAAATGGAACGCAAGCGTGGACGGGTCAAGCGTCGGCGACGGGGTTGGCGAACCCGTCGGATCCCCCGGCGCGGCATACGCCGTTACGACCCCGCCGGTATCCCCGGGCTGCGGCATCACAATCTCCCGCCCCTCCCCGGATGCCTGCGGCGCCCCCTCTTCCACCCCCGTCACTGTTACTTTCGGGG
>CAYMGZ010000157.1:6116-6864 GCA_964390095.1 uncultured Lachnospiraceae bacterium
ACCAGGGCCAGAACCAATACCGCTGCAAGTTTCCCTTTCAACTTCATAAAGATCATCCTCCATTCCAAAAAACTTTCCTATGTAAGTTGCCGGATAAAAATCTCCCTTCCGGCAATCCCGTCTGCCATCCTATGGTTCTTTACATCTTCTTCCCCCATTCTAATGGATTCCTTTGACAAAACTGTGTCATTTTTCTAACTTTTTGCGTAAATTTTCCTGCAATTTCAGGTATTCCCTGCACGTTTTCCTACAGGGAATACCCACCCTTCCCCATGCGGGGATTTATAGATTATATCGGCACTCCGTTTTCTTTCTCTTATAGCCTTTCTGCAACTTCAATATATTTCCAGAAATACCAGCGGATTTATTTCCCTTCCCCACACCTTTCCCCCGGTTCCTCGTTCCACGCCCCTTTCATTTCCTTCAAATATTTTTCAAACTCCCTCTCCGAATATGTATGCACTTCTCTAAAATACAGCTTTTTATACTTTCCCAAGTCAAACCGGATCAGTTCTCCCCCCGCTTTCCCCAAAAGATATTTTGCAATCTCCTCCCTTTTTGCAGATTCCCTCACTTCTTCCTTTTTCATCTGGTCCGGCACAGGATTTTTCCCAAGATTATATACAAGCACAAAATCAACCGCCTGCCTCGTATAAGAAATATCCTTTGACACAATGAACAAAACTTTCCTTCCTGCATGGATATTATACCAGAAAACGTCGCCCCGCACAAATCCTTTTTGAAACGT
>CAYMGZ010000158.1:0-6863 GCA_964390095.1 uncultured Lachnospiraceae bacterium
GAATGTGAGGAATTCATGAAACAGGACGAACTTCTTTTGATCCATGAGGATGGATATACAACGACACTCTACCCCTTTTTTACGGATGCCGCGGATGTAAAAGGTACCGTGCTCATCCTCCACGGCATGGCAGAACACCATAACCGCTACCGCGAATTCACCCTTTTTTTGAATGAAAATGGCTATGATGTATATCTGTATGACCACAGGGGCCATGGCACGGACAAAAAACTGGATGAGCTTGGCTTTATCGCAGAGTCACATGGATGGGAAAAGCTAATTTTGGACGCGGTTGATGTATTAAGCTATCTTTCCGAACAAAAACGCAGTAAATATCTTATTTTGTTTGGCCATAGTATGGGGTCGCTCGTTGCACGCGGGGCAACCGAGTATAGTGACCTTGTGGATATGGCGGTTTTTTCCGGCTCGACCGCGCCATCCCCCCTTGATTCTTTTGCCGGGCTTGCCGCGACATCGCTCGTCTGCTTTTTTAAGGGAAAACACCACCCATCCCCTTGGCTGAACCGCAAACTTTTTGGGCGCAAGCGCTATACCGCTCTTTCTACACGCACTTCAAATGACTGGCTCACGCGCAGCCAGGCCGCGGTTGGCCTCTACATGAACGACCCCTACTGCGGTTTTATCTGTACCGCCAAGTTTTACCGCGACCTTGTAAAACTTGGCACTTATGTTACAAAACCTTCCAACATCCGCAACACACCGAAAAACCTGCCAATCCTTTTGATCTCCGGCGACAAGGACCCGGTCAGCTGCTACGGGGATGAGATCATCCGCCTGCTCGATACTTACCAAAAGCTTGGATACGGGAACACGGACTGCATTCTTTACGAAAACTGCCGCCATGAACTTTTGAACGAACTCAACCGCAGGGAGGTCATGGACGATATCCTGGCATTTATCGAAAAGACGGCCGCCAAATTAGGAACCGCTAAAAAATAGCGCATAAAGCATTATAATATAGTAAGGCCACAAAAAAACAGTGGCGATGTTCCCGGCTTCCCGAAACCATCGCCACTGTTTTCCGTTTCCTTAAAGTCCATTTCCCGGAATTTATTCGCCACGGCCATCTTCTGCCCCTGCTGCCTCCGGTTTTCTCTTTGGCGGCTTTGGCCCCTGGAACTGATAAAAATATGTCTTCATCATCCCGTTATAAATCTTCCGGTTCTTATCCGCCGTCCTGCCGATATATTTCTGTGCGTCCTCATATCCCGTGATGATGTAGGAGGACCAGGTATCCATCTTTGCAAAAACCGTTCCGATTTCCCGGTAAAGAGCCGGCATTGCCTCCTTTTCCTCCATGCGCTCGCCGTAGGGCGGGTTTGTAATGATAAAACCGTATTTCTTCGGGCTGGACAGCTCCGCGACCGGCTTTGCCTGAAAATGGATCTGGCCATCCACCCCTGCCAGGACCGCGTTCTGCCGCGCCGCGCCGATGATATCCCGGTCAATGTCATACCCCTGGATGCTTAGCGTGACACCGCGCAGTACCATGTCGTCCGCTTCCTCGCGCGCCTCCCTAAAACATTTCTCCGGGATTAGGTTTTTCCACTGTTCCGCCAAAAACGTGCGGTTTCTGCCCGGTGCCATGTTAAGCCCCATCATCGCCGCCTCGATCGGTATCGTGCCGCTGCCACAGAACGGGTCAACCAAAACCCGGTCCTTTTTCCATGGGGTCAGCGAAATCAGCGCCGCGGCAAGCGTCTCTGTGAGCGGTGCTTTGCTTGTGAGCCTGCGGTAGCCCCTTTTGTGCAGGGATTCGCCCGACGTGTCAATCCCGACCGTCACCTCGTCCTTCATGAGCGTGACACGGACCGGGTATTTTGCCCCCGTCTCCGCAAACCAGTCCTGATGGTATTTTTGCTTTAACCGCTCCACCATGGCTTTCTTCATGATGGACTGGATATCGGACGGGCTGAAAAGCTTGCTTTTGACCGAGGTGGCTTTGGCCACCCAGAACTTCCCGTCCCGCGGGATGAAATTTTCCCAAGGCAGCGCCTTTGTTTTTTCAAACAGTTCATCAAAGGTTTCTGCCTTAAATTTTGCCACGAGCAAAAGCACGCGCTCCGTCGTGCGCAGGAACGTATTTGCGCGGGCTACCGCGCCCTCATCGGCACGGTAGGCCACGCGCCCGTCCTCCACCCCTATGATCTCAAACCCAAGTTCCATGATCTCTTTTTTCAACACCGCTTCCAAACCGAAATGGCACGGTGATACATATTCATATGTCGCCACATTTCCTCCGTTCTGTCCGCCAACAACCTATGTTCTTTGTTTCCATTCCTTTTGTTATTCTAATTCTTTTTCCAGACCATGTCAACGAATTTTTGGTCCATGCCCTGAAAGGCCTTTTGCAGGGCATGGACACCACCCCAGAGATTTGTTACTTTATAGCCTTCGCGCCTTAGGTCACGGCATGCCATCAGGCTGACGTTGCCCCGGTCACAGTAAAGGAAAAACTGGTCTTTTGCTTGGAACCATCTCTTTTCTTCTTCCAGGTCATCATACGGGATATTGACCGCCCCTGCAAGATGCCCTTCCCTGTACTCTTTCGGCGTGCGCAGGTCTATAAAAATGCAGCCGGGTTTCCCTAGCCGCTCCAAGAACTCATACAACCTCGTATTTTGCTCCTCCAAGGATTTTCCACCTCCCTCTTTTTGGTTCTTCGGCCGTCCGCCCGGGTGTACCAAAAAATACTTTCTGGCATACCCTGATATAGTTTATGCGTGGAACACAGGATGGTTACGCAAGATTGGTACAAACAAAAAACAGCCGCAGCATGTTTGCTGGAGCTGTTTTTTGTTTGTACCCATGTCTTACGGAAATAATTGCAACCTGTCCGGTAAGATCCCTTGCAGGACTTACTCGTTCTCGTAGCTGTTCGAGGTCTTGTTCGAAGTATGGTTACCCGTCTTGTTCGAAGTCTTGTTCTGTGTCTCGGAATTCCTTGTGGAATTGCTGCAGTTCGAGCTCTTGTTCTGGGAGCTGTTCTGGCTGCCATTCTGGGTATTGTTCTTGCTCGTATTATTCTCTGTACTCATGTTTTTCCTCCATTCTGCGCGTTCCCCGCGCTTCCGTCTGATATTTGGTACATGCTTATTATGCCTGCTCTTTTAAAAACTATTCGGCTTTTTGCAAATTTTATTGTGATTTATTCTCCCATCTGCTACAATGAAGGCAGGGGCTTCCCCGGAAACTTTAAAACAGCAAAAGCCCGGACGGTGCCGGAAGCAATTTTCTGGGAGCCATGCGGACAGGAAATTGCTTCCCCGGTCATTGGTACCGGGAGGGCTTTTGCGGAACTCTAAATAGGACTAATTATATGAGCATATTGAATGTTGAACACTTAAACCACGGTTTTGGCGACCGTACCATATTTAACAATGTCTCCTTCCGCCTCCTAAAAGGGGAGCACATCGGTCTGGTCGGCGCGAACGGCGAGGGGAAATCCACTTTTATGAACGTTGTGACCGGGCGGCTGGTCCCGGACGAGGGCACCGTGGAATGGGCAAAAAATGTCCGTGCGGGCTACCTTGACCAACATACCGCCCTGACAGAGGGCATGACAGTCCGCGATACCCTCGCATCGGCATTCGGCTTCCTGTACGGGCTTGAGGAACGCATGAATGATTTGTGCGCGCGGATGGGGGATGCCGGCGAAGAAGAGCTTACAGCGATGATGGAAGAATTTTCCGAAATCCAAGAACGCCTTGAAACCCACGATTTCTATAATATTGACAGCAAAATTGACGAGGTCGCACGCGCATTGGGCTTACATGAGGTCGGCCTTGGCCGCGATGTCACGGAACTTTCCGGCGGGCAGCGCACAAAGGTGCTGCTTGGGAAGCTCCTGCTTGAAAAACCCGATATTTTGCTGTTGGACGAGCCGACCAACTATCTTGACCCGGAGCACATTGAATGGCTGAGGCGGTACTTAAACGATTACGAAAACGCGTTCATCCTGATTTCCCATGACATCCCGTTTTTAAACAGTGTGGTCAACTTAATCTACCATATGGAAAACGGGGAACTCAACCGCTATGTCGGCAATTATGACAAATTCAAGGAAGTCTACGCGGCAAAAAAAAGCCAGCTTGAGGCAGCCTACAAGCGCCAACAGCAGGAAATAAGCGAACTTAAAGATTTTGTTGCCCGCAACAAGGCACGCGTTGCGACGCGCAACATGGCAATGTCGCGGCAGAAAAAACTGGACAAAATGGAAGTGATTGAACTTGCGAAAGAAAAGCCAAAACCGGAATTCCATTTTCTTGAAGCCCGCGCCTCCTCCCGCTATGTTTTTTCGGCGGAACAGCTTGTCATCGGCTACGGCGAGCCACTTTCCAAGCCGTTGAGCTTTTCGATGGAACGCGGGGAGAAGCTTGTGCTTTGTGGCGCAAACGGCATCGGGAAGACCACCCTGCTCAAAAGCATCATCGGGCTGATCCCGGCGCTAAAAGGGCGCGTCGTCCTTGGCGATTACCTTTTTAAGGGATATTTCGAGCAGGAAATGACAGGCGCAAAAAACAATACCTGCATCGAGGAACTCTGGTGCGAATACCCTTCCTGGACACAGTATGAAGTGCGCTCCGCCCTCGCAAAATGCGGCCTGACCACCAAACATATCGAAAGCCAGGTGCGCGTCCTTTCCGGCGGTGAGCAGGCAAAGGTGCGGCTCTGCAAATTGATAAACCGCGAAACCAATTTTTTGCTTCTCGATGAGCCGACCAACCATCTTGACGTGGACGCGAAGGAGGAACTGAAACGCGCACTTACGGCTTATGGCGGGAGCATCCTCCTAATCTGCCACGAACCGGATTTTTATGAGGGTTTTGCGACACGGGTGATCGACGGGCGCAGTTGGTCGTTAAAACTTCCCTGATTTCCTGGCAAGGCCATGCCATTTACAGGCATACCGGCCCGTGTGGGTGGTATGCCCCGCCCAAGCAGGCCATGCCCCGCCCAAGCGGGCTATGTTCCGCCGAGGCGGGACACGGAAAAATAAAAGGCATTTTTTTATGTCGCCTATGTGGCCTTTTTTGGGAAACCATAAAACAGGGCAAACAAAAAAGCTGTTCCCTGACAGGTATCCCCTGCCTGCGAAACAGCTTCCTAGCGTGTGCTAGAAGATTCGAACTCCCGGCCTTCTGATCCGTAGTCAGACGCTCTATCCAGCTGAGCTAAGCACACATATCATATTCGGAACTTCCTTACCGAACGATTAATATATTATCACATTCTTTTTTTATTGTCAACTGTTTTTTTCTTTTTTCCTGTATTTTTTTATTCCGCTGTACTTTCCGGATTTTTACAGGTAACATACGGGTTCTTTTTTGCAGGCTTCTCCCGTGCCTGCGGCATTTTTTTGCAGGCACGGGAATGAAAAGCGTTTTTATTCTAAGTTCTCAACCGCCGCACGCTCGATCGCAAGCCCTGCCGCATAACGCTTGATGAATGCGTCAAAACCTGCAACATCCTCCGCTTTCGGTTCCACACAAGTCCCGGTGTTACCGCCAAAGACGCGCTCACTCAGGTATGCATCTAATGTCTCCCCGTCCTTTTTGTAGAGCATGTAAGCCGCAAGGAGTGCAATCCCCCACGCGCCGCCTTCCCCTGCGGTCTCCATCACCGATACCGGCGTGTTCATTGCCGCCGCAAGGATGCCCTGGCCGACCCCCTTTGTCTTGAACAGCCCGCCATGCCCGGTTACGCGGTCCGCCTGCACCCCTTCCTCCTTGAAGAGAATGTCGAGGCCGGTCTTTAACGCGCCAAGGGAAGTGAATAAATGTACGCGCATGAAATTTGCCAGGTTGAACTTGCTCTCCGGGGTGCGCACGAACATCGGCCGCCCCTGTGTAAAGCCCGTGATATGCTCCCCGGAAAAATAATTGTAAGCAAGGAGCCCGCCACAATCCGCGTCGCCTTCTAGCGCCTTGTTGTAGAGCGTGCCAAAAAGCTCGTTCATATCCACCTTCATGCCAAAGCTTTCCGCGAATTCACGGAACAGGCCAACCCACGCATTCAGGTCGGAAGTACAGTTATTGCAGTGCACCATTGCCACAAGGCTCCCGGTCGGGGTAGTCACAAGGTCGATCGCGTCATAAACCTTCTTTAACTCCTTTTCCATGACGATCATCGCAAAAACGGAAGTGCCGGCGGACACATTGCCCGTGCGCTCCGCCACGCTGTTCGTTGCCGCCATGCCGGTGCCCGCATCCCCTTCCGGAGGGCACAGCGGAATCCCCGCCAGAAGGTTCCCGGATACATCAAGGAGCTTTGCCCCCTCCGGTGTGAGGTTCCCTGCGTTTTCGCCCGCCACGAGTACCTGCGGCAGGATGCCACGCAGATTCCAAGGATAGTTTTTGTCCGCCACGAGTGCGTCAAACTGCTCCACCATGCGCGCATTGAAATCCTTCGTCTTTATGTCAATCGGGAACATCCCGGATGCCTCGCCAACACCGAGCACCTTGCGCCCCGTCATCTTCCAGTGGATGTAACCTGCCAGCGTGAGCAGGGTATGTATCTTTCCGACATGTTCCTCGCCGTTTAGGATCGACTGGTACAGATGCGCAATGCTCCACCTTTGCGGGATATGGTAGGAAAATACCTCGGTCAGCTTCTCCGCCGCAGGCCCTGTGATGTTATTTCTCCATGTGCGGAACGGAACGAGCAGCTCATCCTTCTCGTCAAATACCATATAACCATGCATCATTGCGGAAAAACCGATTGCACCGATTTTTTTCAGCACAACACCGTACTGTTCTTTCACATCTGCGGCAAGATTTGTGTAAGCATCCTGCAGGCCTGTCCAGATATCGTCAAGTGAATAAGTCCAGTATCCGTTTTCC
>CAYMGZ010000159.1:0-6852 GCA_964390095.1 uncultured Lachnospiraceae bacterium
AGCTGGGAAAATCTCTGATTTTCCCAGCTTTGCCGTAACTTGCGCAAACCAAAACACATAAACAAAAACTATACAATATAAACAAAACCACATAAACCATCACTCCCAACCAAAAACATAGAACAAGGAGAACTTTACAATGAACAATACCCCCCAAAAGAAGCCCGCCACCTCCAAAAAAACCCAAAAAACCGCAATCATCTTCGTCATGCTCCTGGCAGCGGCCATGATCCTGGCAATCGCCGCCTTCCGTGTCGTGGCGGACAGCGGAAACGGAAAACCAGCCGGTACCAGCAAACCTGCACCGACCCTCACCCCATCCGCCCTTCCTCTCCCCGGCGAAACAAAAAAAATCACGGCAATCGTAGAAAATGTGGATACGGAAACAAAAACCCTGCAAGTCTACAGCATAGAAGACGGGGGCATTTTGTGGCTTTCCTACGGGAGCAGGACAAATATTGTGGACAAGTATGGCCTGGCAATCGTAGCAGGCCAGCTTTCACCAGGCAATATCCTTTTGGTCGAATATGAAATAAACAGCAACACTGCACTTTCCGCCGCGCTTTCAAAAGATATATGGGAACATCCGTACCAGACAGGGCTTACCGTTGGCAGCGGGCGGCAGATGATTACGGTAAACGGGAGGAATTTCATCTATTCGGATGCGCTGCACATCTACAATAATGGTGTGGCGGGAACACTATCTGACATTTTGGAGGAGGACAGCATCACATTGCGCGGGGTCGGGAGCGAGGTATACGTGATCGAAGTGGAGCGCGGGCATGGTTACCTCTCCCTCAAAGAGGAGCAGGATTATATTGGTGGGAGCATCCTTGTGAACCACCAGTACATTTCACAGATCAGGGAGGACATGCTCCTGACATTAAAAGAAGGCACATACAAGATCACGGTGGAAAACGATGACCTTATGGCAACCATAGAGACAACCATCGTGCGCGACCAGACAACCGTGCTCGACTTGACGGAATATGTCCGGGTACCGGACCCGGTCGGGCAGGTCACGTTTAAAATCCAGCCTGCGGGTGCGGTTTTATGGATCAATGACAAGGACACTTATTATGGTGATCCGGTGGAACTTGCCTACGGGGTTTATAAAATCCGCGTGGAATCCGGCGGTTATGTTCCGTATGAAGGGGTGCTGCGCGTGGAGAATGCCGCTGCGGAGCTTGCAATCTCGCTGCCGGAAGCCCCGGTTGAGGAACCTAGCCCGACGGTAAGCATTGCCCCGTCGGTAACTCCGGGAACAGAGGATGGGGAAGAAAACAGCGGTGAGACCCAGAATCCTGCCACCACGGCCACACCGGCGGACAATACTTCCGAACCGACACCGGGGGCGGATGGCGCATATCCGGTGGATGAGGACCACCATATCGTCATTTACTCGGATGACGAGGTTGAGATTTATCTGGATGGGGATTATATGGGGGTGACCGAGGAGGGGAAAGCCGAATTCGAGAAATATATCGGTACGTTTGAATTGGAACTTGTGCGCGGTGAGGAGAAGAAGAGTTACATTATCCAGGTTGATGACGATGGGGAAGATTTTGTTTTCCGGCGTTATTTTGAGTGATGGGGTTGTTTGCGGACAGGGGCATGGTGCCACAAACGAGGGCAGGGCTTTTTGGAAAACCAAAGCATTTTGCGGTCGGAACGACAAAACCTTAACAACCAAAGGAGGAAGGACATGGGTTATCAATATTTATTTTTTGATCTGGACGGAACACTGACAGACCCGAAGGAGGGAATCACAAAATGTGTCCAGTACGCACTGGAAAGTTTTGGGATACATGAGCCGGACGCGGACAAGCTGACTTGGATGATCGGGCCGCCGCTGACGGAAAGCTTTGTGGAGGGCTATGGTTTTACCGAGGAACAGGCAAGGCTTGGGACGCAAAAATACCGGGAGCGTTTCAATGTGGTGGGCTGGGCCGAGAATAAAGAATACCCGGGGATTGCACAGGTGCTTTCGAAATTGAGGGATGCGGGTTTTATACTGGCAACGGCAACCTCAAAGCCTGCGGATATGGCAGGGAAAATATTGGAACATTTTGGGCTGGCACAATATTTTACCGTGATTGGTGGGGCATCGGCGGATTTCTCAAGGTATTCCAAGGCAAGCGTCATCCGCTATACTTTGGACTGCCTTGGGGTGCAGGACAACAGGCAGGTCCTGATGATCGGTGACCGCAAATATGATGTGCTTGGCGCGAAAGAATTCGGGATGGATTGCCTCGGTGTCCTTTACGGCTACGGGAGTAAAGAGGAGCTTTTGGAAGCGGGTGCCGCCGGGCTGGCAGAGAATGTGGACGAATTGTATGAATGGTGTCTGGCGCACCGGGGGATGCGCACCCGCACGGAGCTGTAGATGCCGCAGGGCGGCCGTGCCCGGCGCAGCCTGCGATCATGAATTGCCAACTATATAAATAAAGTTTTTAGCAAAATTTAATCGTTTTTTGTTAGAATTCCAAGAATTGCATGGTATAATTTTGGACAGGATGATACCATCCGCACCTTGTCCGGCGGCCGCGCCGCCACCGGCGGACAGGAAAACCAAGGCGCGCAGAAATGAGGAATTTATGGCAAATAATGGACAGTATGGGAACTTTAGGGGGAATGTCCCGAACAATATGGACACGGGAAAGATCTTAAAAATTGCCGCCATTGTGGTTGCTGTGGTCGTGGTGCTCATTGTCGGGAGCAAGGCATTTTATACGATTGGTGAGCAGGAGCAGGCCGTGGTGACAACATTCGGCGTGCCTTCGTGCGTGAGCGAGCCGGGTCTGCATTTTAAAATCCCTTTTGTGCAGAAGGTGACAATGGTGGATACGACAATCAAGGGATTTACGGTTGGTTATGACATGAATTCCAACGTATCAGTGTCGGATGAGGCGCTGATGATCACTTCGGATTTTAATTTTGTCAATGTGGATTTTTATGTGGAATATAAGGTGAGCAACCCTATCAAAGTTTTGTACGCCTCGGAGCAGCCAGTGACGATATTGAAAAATATCACGCAAAGCCATATCCGTTCGACAATCAGTGCCTACGATGTGGACAGTGTGATCACAAGCGGGAAGAGCGAGATCCAGGCTGTGATCCGGGAGAAAATCGTAGCGGAACTGGAGCAGCGGGATATCGGCTTACAGCTTGTCAATATCACGATCCAGGATGCGGAACCACCGACCGATGCGGTGCTTGAGGCATTCAAGGCAGTTGAGACGGCGAAGCAGGAGAAAGAAACCGTGATCAACAATGCCAATAAATACCGCAACGAGGCACTTCCGGCGGCGGAGGCGGATGCCGACCAGATCGCGAAGGAAGCAGATGCGGGCAAACAGGCACGCATCAACGAGGCGGAAGGGCAGGTGGCGCGTTTTAACGCGATGTATGAGGAATATGTAAAGAACCCTCTGATCACAAAACAGAGAATGTTTTTTGAGACGATGGAGGAAGTGCTGCCGGACATGAAAGTAATCATCGGCGGTGCGGAGACCAACCTGCAGACCGTACTTCCGCTAGATTCCTTTGTCGGCACACAGGACAAAGTGGAAACCACGCCGCAGCCAACCAAAAGCATCCCGGAAAGCGGGCAGTAAGAAGGCAAGAGAAGGGGATATGCGGTACTTAAAAGCAGCATATCCCCGGAAATTCCTTCCCAAGGATGTCGGCAAGAGAAGGGGATATGCGGTACTTAAAAGCAGCATATCCCCGGAAATTGCCGGGAAGGAATTTATGGGAGCCGTGCGGACAGAAATTCCTTCCCAAGGATGTCGGCAAGAGAAGGGGATATGCGGTACTTAAATAAGAAAGGAAAATAGCATATGGAAGATTCGACTTATTCTTACAGTTATGTTGATAATAAAGAAAAAGGAAACGGGGAAAACGGGAACGGGAAAAAAGTGCAGCACATCAAGCGCCCCCATCCCGTGCGCAATACCCTCCTGGTTTTGGCGTTCATTCTGCTCGTTGCCCTCTCCGATATGATCTGTGTTGTGACGAAGGAAGACGAATACACATTGATCAAGCGTTTTGGCGCGGTGGAGCGCGTTGTCACCACATCAGGGCTTACATTCAAGATCCCGTTCATGGAAACGGAGGTAAAGATTGACAAGGAAATCCTGATCTACGACCTAAAGGCATCGGATGTCATTACATTGGATAAAAAGACGATGGTGGCAGACAGCTATGTACTCTGGCAAATCGTTGACCCAAAACTCTATGTGCAGACACTGAATTCGCGCTCGGAGGCAGAAAGCCGCCTAAACACGATTGTTTACAACTCGCTGAAAAATGTGATCAGCAGCATGAACCAGAACGATGTGATCAGCGGCAGGAACGGTGTGCTTGACGCGGCGATCATGGAGAATATCGGGGATGCCCTATTGCGCTATGGCATTGAATTGGTCAGCGTGGAGACGAAGCACCTTGATTTGCCGGATGATAACAAAAACGCAGTCTATGAGCGCATGATTTCGGAGCGCAATAACATTGCGGCAACCTATACCGCACAGGGGGCTTCGGAAGCCAAAAAGATCCGCAACCAGACGGACAATGAAATTGCAATCATGCTCTCCCGGGCAAAAGCGGAGGCGGAGAAAACGGTTGCCGACGGTGAGGCAGAGTACATGCGGATTATTTCAAGTGCTTATGCAGATGAGAGCCGCAGTGATTTTTACACCTTTGTGCGCGCCCTGGATGCGGCAAAAATCATGATGCAGGGGAAGGAAAAAACTTTGATCTTGCCAAAAGATTCCCCAATTGCGCAGATTTTTGGAACCATTGAGTAATGGATTACGTTAGGGAAGGAAGTGGGATGATGAGGAAGGAAAGATTGATTGCAGGCAGGGTTCCAAAAAGACTTCGTAAGGTGGCGTGCGGTTTATGTGTGGCAGCCCTTGTGATGTCAGGCTGTGGCGGGGAGGGCGGCGGGAAGGAAACAGAAGTGACAAAGCCTGCCACCCCGACGGCAGCGCCAAAGGAAAGCCAGGAACCAACAAAGATGCCAGAGCCGACCGATGTGGCAGGGAATCCGGCGGAAACCGGCGGGGAAGAAACAAAAGACCTGATCCTTTCCGGCACGGCGGATGAAATCCTTGCGTGTTTCCGGGAGAAGACATTTGTGTATGCAAAAGCGATGCTTGCAGGAGATTTTTCGGTGTGTGACGATTTTTCCACTGAACTTTCCACAAAGCTTTCCGAGCGGGATATGAAGAATGCCTGGAAACAAACCGTGGCAGGCCTTGGCGAGCCGCTTGCGGGGAACGGGGAGGAAGGGGTGGATGGTATAGTTCCCGATACGGATGCCACCTTCCTTGACGCATCCATATCGGGCAGCAAGACGGGGAACATTGCGGATTTTGGCGGATATGTGATTACAAGTGCACAGATACCATATCAAAAGAAAAATGTAGTGGTTTCCATTACCTATGGACAGACAGGCGTGATCGAAGGGATTTATATGACCTATACGTTGCCTGCCGCGGAGCCGGAGGTTACGGAGGAATACGTGGAACATGTGGTAAAGGTCGGGAAGGGCGAATTCCCGCTGGAAGGGATCCTCACATTGCCAAACGGCGTACAAAAGCCGCCGGTCGTACTGCTTGTGCACGGTTCCGGGCAGAGTGACAAGGACGAGACCATCGGGGCAGCAGGCAACGCGCCGTTTGCGGACATTGCGCACGGGCTGGCGTTGCAGGGGATTGCGACGCTGCGCTATGACAAGCGCTACTATGAATATCCGGAGCTTGCGGCATCTACAATCACGATATGGGATGAAGTCCTTGACGATGTGGCGGAGGCGGTTGCGCTGCTGTCGGAGACGCAGGAAGTGGATGCCGGGCATATTTTCGTGCTTGGGCACAGCCTCGGCGGCATGCTTGCCCCTTATATCGTACAGGAAAACCCTCAGGTGGCGGGCATGGTCTCACTGGCAGGTTCCCCGAGGGGGCTATGGGAGATTGTGTATGACCAAAACATTGCCCTGATGCAGGCGACGGAGCTTACCGAGCCGGAACGCGCGTCTTTGGAGGAAATGCTGCAGCAGGAGTATGACCGTCTGGTCGGGTTGGTTGCCGATGTGCGGGACGGGCAGCTTGGGGAAGAAGATGGGAGGCTTTCGGAAGTGCTTTTTGGGGTGTCAGGGTATTATTGGGCATCCCTTGCAAAAATCGATGTCGCAGCCGCTGCGCAGGACATTCCGGTGCCGATGCTGATCTTACAGGGGGAGGCGGATTTCCAGGTATACCCGGAACGGGATTTTGCCGCGTGGCAGACGTTATTGACGGGCAAGGAAAACGTGACCTTCCATTTGTTTGAAGGCTTAAATCATCTGTTTATGCCATCCAACGGGGCGATGGACCTGACGGAGTATGACGAGGAAGCGCATGTGTCGCAGGACGTGATTGATATGGTCGCGGATTGGATCAAAGAGGTATCACGGTAAAAAAATTGTAAAACACAGAATCCGCCGGGTGTTTCCGGGGGGTTCTGTGTTTTTTGGTTGCGGTGAAAAAAAATTGGGATTTTGTGCAAAATAACTATTGCAATTTTGAAACCCGTGTGTTATATTAGATATAGAACAGATGGGATAGGGATATGCGGAACTTAAAAACAGCATATCCCCGGACAGTGCCGGAAAGAAATTTTCGGGGGATATGCGGAACTTAAAATAGGAGGTGTTGTATATGAATATTAATAAATTTACCCAGAAATCCATACAGGCAGTCCAGGACTGCGAAAAGCTTGCCTACGACTACGGGCATCAGGAAATCGCGCAGGAACATTTGCTTTGCTGTCTTCTGCGCGATGGGGACGGCCTGATCCCGAAATTAT
>CAYMGZ010000160.1:0-6815 GCA_964390095.1 uncultured Lachnospiraceae bacterium
ACCCCATTTCGAAGGGATGTGGACACACCCTTGTTCCCCCCACCCCAAAATATTACTGCCGTTTCGTCACAATGCTGTCTATAATCCCGTAATCAAGCGCTTCCTCGGCAGACATATAATAGTCCCTCTCCGTGTCCGCCGCAATCACATCATATGGCTTTCCGGTATTTTCCGCTAACATCCGGTTTAATTTCTTCTTTGTTTTCAAAATATTTTCCGCCACGATCTGGATCTCCGTCGCCTGGCCCCTCGCGCCGCCGGATGGCTGGTGGATCATGATCTCCGCGTTCGGCAGCGCCATGCGCTTGCCCTTTGTCCCGCCCGCAAGCAAGAATGCCCCCATGCTCGCCGCCATGCCAATGCAGATGGTTGAAACATCACTCTTGATAAACTGCATGGTATCATAGATTGCCATGCCCGCCGTCACCGAACCGCCGGGGCTGTTAATGTATAAGTTGATGTCCTTCCCCGGATCCTCCGCCTCAAGGAAAAGCAACTGTGCCACAACGATGCTTGCGCTGACATCCGTCACTTCCTCGCCCAAAAAAATAATGCGGTCTTTCAAAAGCCTTGAATAGATATCGTAGGAGCGTTCCCCCCTGCTCGTCTGTTCAATCACGTAAGGTACTAAACTCATCCGCTTCATCCTCCTTTTTGCTATATGGTTCGAATTTTTTCGAAATATCATTCATGATTGCCATAAAATCCTAATTGCCCTCTACGTCCAAAAATGCGGGAATGATTTCCGGAAAAATCGCTCCCGCATCTTATCTTTCCTTTGCCGCTTAAGCCTCCACAGCCTCCCCTGCCACAAAGTCAATTGCCTTTTGTACTTGCAGATCCGTCGTCAGAAGTTTCTTCTCCTCCTCACCAAGCATCTCTTTTACCCTGTCAAGCTCCATATTGTAGTTTTCCGCCATGCGCTTCATCTCATTCTCAAGCTCTTCCTCCGAAACCCCGATGTTCTCCGCCTTCACGATCTCCTCTAAGACAAGCCTGCTCTGGATGCGCTTTAGCGCCTGCGGCTCCAAGGTCTCCAAAAATTTCTGCGGTGTCATGCCCGTGAACTGCAGGTACTGCTCCAGGGTAAGCCCCTGCATCTTTAACCTCTGCGAAAACTCATCCGCCATCTGGCGCTTCTGTGTCTCGACCATCGGCTGCGGGATATCCATCTGCGCGTTCTCCACGATTTTCTCGATCACGGCATCCTCCTTCGCGGATTTTGCCTCCTTCGCCTTCTTCCCCTCAATGTCCTTTTTGATGCTTTCCTTATATTCTTCCAATGTCTCGTACTCCGAAACATCCTGCGCAAAATCATCATCCAGCTCCGGGAGTTCTTTTACTTTGATGCCCTTGACGGTCACTTTAAACACTGCCGGCTTGCCCGCAAGCTCCGGGGCATGGTACTCTTCCGGGAACGTAACGTTTACCTCGCATTCCTCCCCGATGTTCTTCCCGACCAACTGATCCTCAAACGTATCGATAAAGGAATGGGAACCGATCTCAAGCGCATGGTCCGTGTCCTTGCCGCCATCAAAAGCAACACCATCCACAAACCCCTCATAATCAATGGTCGCGATGTCGCCCGTCTGCACTGCACGGTCCTCCACGGTCACGGTCCTGGAATTCTGCTCCCTCGCCTTGTCAATCTCCGCCGTGATTTCTTCCTCACTCACCGAAAGGTCAGCCTTCTCCACCTCAATGCCCTTGTACTGCCCAAGCGTGACGGCCGGTTTTACCGCGACCTCCGCCGTGAAAATAAAATCCTTGCCCTTCTCCACCTGTGTCACGTCGATGGACGGCCGGGAAACAATATCAAGGCCGCTTTCTTTTGCTGCCGCGTCATAAGCTTCCGGGATCACCTCGTTCGCCGCGTCCTCATAGAAAATGCCCGCGCCGTACATCTTCTCGATGATCGAGCGCGGGGCCTTACCCTTGCGGAAGCCCTGTACATTGATCCTGTTCTTGTTCTTATGATAAGCCTTCTCAAGCGCTTTTTCAAAATCTTCTGCGGTTGTTTCTATTGTAAGCTTTACCATATTCTTCCCTAAATCTTCAACCTGAAAACTCATCTGTTCCTTCCTCCTTCAGCTGTGCCATCATCTTTTCCCCGGCGCTTCATCTTATTGCTGCCGCTTTGCCATCCGAAAGTATCCTCCCGGGCAGCACCCAGACACATGATATCATTTTCCGATTATAACATGCTTTTTCCAAAAATGCTACTGTTTTTTTCAAAAATCTGCAAATTTGCATTAGGGCAATGCCTGCCGCTTTACTCCCGCCCTTTTTTCCCTGACCTTATGCTTCTTTGAGCGACTCCAAAACCTTCACCACACGCCCCGCCTTTTCCCTGCAAAGCTCATCGGTTGCCGCCTCGACCATCACACGCACAACCGGCTCCGTCCCGCTGCCGCGCACCAAGATTCTTCCATTTTCCCCCAGTTCGTTTTCCACACGCCCCACCTCGGAAAGAACCGCCGCATCCTTCATCGCCGCATCCTTATCCGGCACACGGACATTGATGAGGACCTGCGGGTAAATCACAAGATCCTTTACCAGTTCGGAAAGTTTCTGCTTCTTTTCCAGCATCACCTCCATCACCTTTAACGAAGTCAGTATCCCGTCCCCCGTCACCGCATGCTTGCTGAAAATAATGTGCCCGGAATCCTCGCCGCCAAGGCAGTGCCCGTTTTTCACCATGTTTTCCGAAACATATTTATCCCCGACCGCCGTTTTCTCATAGCGGATGCCTTTTGCGTTAAGTGCCTTGTACAGCCCGATATTAGACATGATTGTCGTGACAATTGTATCATTGTGCAACTCGCCGCGCTCATGCATATAGCAGCCGCACAGGTACATGATTGCATCGCCCGAAAGCACTTTCCCGTTCTCATCCACACACATGCAGCGGTCCGCATCCCCGTCGTAGGCAAACCCCGCGTCCAGCCCGTTCTCCACCACAAATTTCTGCAGCTTCCCGATATGGGTCGAACCACATTCCGCATTGATGTTTGTTCCGTCCGGCTCATTGCTCATCACATAGGTCTTCGCTCCGAGCGTGTCAAAAACCCCTTTTGCCACGGTCGTGGCGGAACCGTTCGCAAGGTCAAGCCCTATCTTCTTGTCGCCGAACGAGCGTGTTGCCAGCGAGATCAGGTAACCGATATAGCGGTGCCGGCCGATCGCATAATCGATTGTGCGCCCGATGTTTTCTTTTGTGGCATACGGCAGCTCCCCTGCCTTTCCGTCAAGGTACGCCTCAATCTCCTCCTCAACCTTTGCCTCCAGTTTATATCCCTTTCCGTTGATGACCTTGATCCCGTTGTCATAAAACGGGTTATGGCTCGCCGAGATCATGATCCCGCAGTCAAAATCCTCGCTGCGCACCACATAGGAAACGCTTGGGGTCGGGGTCACATGCAACAAATACACATCCGCCCCGCTCGCGGTCAGCCCCGCCGAGAGCGCATCCTCAAACATATAGCTCGAGCGGCGCGTATCCTTGCCGATCACCACCTTTGCCTTATGGTCCTTCCCATAATACCAGCCCAGAAACCTGCCGACCGCAAACGCGTGCTCCACCTTAAGCCCCACATTTGCCTCCCCCCTAAAACCATCCGTCCCAAAATATTTCCCCATGACTTTTTATGCTCCTTTCCAAATTTTTGCCGGGGATTCCCCTTTGCCCCGGTTCGCTATTCCTTCGCGCTGTCAATCTCATTTCGCACTTCCTGCATCCGGTAGTCCAACATCTCGATGGAATCCGCACAGGTCTTTAATTTCCTCACGATCTCCTCCGCATTGCGCACATCCTTTTTATATTTCAGCTTATGCTCAAGGCTCGCCCAGAAATCCATCGCAATCGTGCGGAACTGCACCTCCACCTTCCGGTAAATTTTTTCGTTGGACAAAAAGATTGGTATTTCTATAATGATATGCAAACTCCGGTAGCCGTTCGACTTCGGGTTTTTAATGTAATCCTTCCTCTTTAACAAAATAATGTCATCCTGCCGGATAAATAAATCGGCAAGCCGGTAAATATCGTCCGGGAAGGAACAGATGACGCGCACCCCCGCGACATCCGACAATTTTTCTTTTATGTTCTCCACCGTGGCCGGCAGGCCTTTGCGCATCAGCTTGTCATAGATGCTCTCCGGCGACTTTAACCGGCTCTTGATCGATTCAAAAGGATTGCGGTTATACTGCAGGGAAAACTCCGCATTCAATATCCTTAACTTCGTCTCCACTTCCATGATGGCGCTTTCGTACTGCATCATCAGGTCGTGGAACGGCCTTGCTTCCTTTAATTTCTCGGACTGCATCTGGATGATCTGGTACTGTCTTTTTAAGCGTTCCGTCTGCCGCTCCACCTGCTGTTCCAGCTGGTTCTTATAATTAAACAATTCCACCGCATTTCTAACACGGTTCTTGACAATTGACATCTCAAAAGGCTTGTGGATAAAATCGGAAACCCCCATCTCAAAGCACTGGTTCTCGATCTCCGCCGCCTGCTCCCCACTGATGACCAGCACGGGGATCTTGTTGAGCCACCCGTACCGCTCCATCTCCTTGATCACCGCAAAACCGCCCATTTTTGGCATCTGTAAATCAAGCAGGATCGCAGCGATCTCATACTGGTATTTCATAAGCGTTTGTACTGCCCCTTCCCCATCCTCGGCAAGTTCCACAATATAATCCGCCTGAAGCATCCCGCACAGCAATTCGCGGTTCACTTCCGCATCGTCCACCACCAATATCCTTTGCATATAACCCCCCATGCCGCGCCTGGCGTAAAACGGCGGCATTGTTTGAATGATGTGTTTTTACGAAACCTTAAGCGCAACCCAAAAAACAAAGTGCCGGAAACAAAAAGTGTGTTTCCGCACTTTGGTTTTTGCACAAATTACGGCAAAACATGATTAAAAACTGAGATTGCCCTGCGGACATTATATCATATCACAATCCGTATTTCTACTATAAATTTTCCGGATTTGCAATTCATCCGCCACACATCGTCCTGTGCCTATCTGCGGCTGTTCCGCTCCCGCATCATGCGCAAATGCCGGAGGAAGCAACATAAACACGGCGGCGTAGCAAAACCTGCTACGCCGTACCGTTCCCATCCTGTTATTTTTCGCTTCCACCGGTTTCTTTTCCCGGCATTTCCCCGTCAAGCCCTGCCGCAAACGCAAGGATGGAGAAATTCTTTTCTTCCGAGCCCTCTGACATCCGGATCTCCACCACATGCTCCGCCTCCTCATTCCCTTTGATGACCTGCACCGGCACCGGTTGGTTCCAGCCACCGTCCGAATATCCGTCCACCTTCATCACAAACTCGCCGTCCACGTACACATCCACGCTCCCAAATTTCTTGTCACCGCTCTGCTTGTACGCCATCAGCAGGCTCTTGCAGGTCAGTTTCATCGAAAATGCCTCATCGCCGCTTTCTGCCGAATGCATCCAGTTGTCCGGGAAAGTCTTAGGTCTTTCCCCGTAACGGTAATTCCCAAGCGTCTGGTCCTGCCCCGAAAAACCACCTACCGAAAGCTCTGCCACCGCATCCTGCCGGATTTTGTCAATCATTGCCACATGCTCATAAGCGTCGCCGTTCCAGCTTTTTTCCGGCATGGTATACGGCTCATCCGCCTCTGCCGCATCCAGCTGGGCAAACATGTAATTGATGCAATCCGCCATGATCATATGCCCATACCGCGTTGGATGGTAGATGTCCGAGAAAAACAAATCCTCATCCAGCGTATGCTCCTCATCCAGTGCCGGGACAACCGCATCCAGAATGCTGACCATCGGCAGGTTGTAAAGCTTCCCGAGCGGGATATAATTTGACTGCATGTTCCAGCGCGATTTGAAAACCGCAAACACAAGGACGACGGCAGGCTCGTTTTCCGCGCCGTATATCCTGCGGATCAGGGATTCGAACGCCTCCCCATCCGTCGGCTCCTGCCAGTCATTTACGGAAAATTCGATGAAGACAATATCCGGCTTTTTGCCTGAGAGTTCCACGATATCCCGGTCATAGCGCATAATCCCAAGCGCCGATGAAGTCCCGCCAAGCCCCGCGTTGACAAAGCTCACATTCCCCTTTTCCTTCGTTCCTGTCAGTTCCACAAAGCCGTCGTAGGACTTTGTCACATAGCAGGTATCATCCGATGCATTCGCCCCCTCCGTGATGGAACCGCCAATGTAGGCAAGCAGCACATCCTCGCCATTCCTCGCCTTTTCCAATACCTTTTTGATCCGGTAATTGTTCCCTGCCGAAAGGAAGGAACGCGCGATCATATCATTATAAATCTCTTCTTTGGTCCTTGTATCTTCCTTCCCTTCTTCCGTCGGTTTCGGCACAGGGGTCGGGGTTGGCGTGAGGGTCGGTACGGGCGGGATCCCCACTTCCATGGTTGGCTCTGCCCCATCCGTATCCACCCCATCATTTCCTTCGTTTCCTTCCCCCGTGCCATCTTGCTGCACCGAAGCTGTCACCGTCGCCGTGACCTTTCCGTCTTCCCCGTTTTCCGCATTCCCCGCATCACCACAACCTGCGGCAAACAGCAAGGCCATCCCAAGCAACATCCCCCTGATCCATTTTTTCTGTCCCATTCTTATCTTTCCCCCATTTCCACATTACTTTTTTGCGGGGCATGGGCATCCTGCCCATCCCACCGCTTTTCTTCCATTTTATCCCGTTTTTATGCCGGGCTCAAGCATATTTTCTCTCTTTTTATTGACTTATCCTGCCATACCCGCCCAAAAGTATGGCCACACCATACGCGAAAATAGATTTTCAAATTTAAAAATCTATG
>CAYMGZ010000161.1:0-6811 GCA_964390095.1 uncultured Lachnospiraceae bacterium
ATACCGAATATCAGTAAAATTCCCTTTCCCAAAACAACCATCACAAAAAAAAGCCTATACCCAGAATGGTACAGACACTATATCTACTATCAAAAATGCGTAAAACCGAGAGTTAAGCATGATACCCACACTTCATGATATAGTTTACCACAGAAAAAATAAAAAGTCTAGTCTTTTTTTTGATTTTTGATAAAATTATTTTTGCGGCGGGGATAAGACAGTGGATGGCATACAAGGTTATCCGCTTCCCCGCCCAGGCAGGAGCAGGCGTGGGGATGGACGGCGGTTCGTGTCAGTGTAACATTCATGTGGAACGGTGCAGAATGCAGAAACGGAGGAAAGTATGACGAACCAGACAGGACATGGGCAGGCAGGAAAACGGACAGATGTAGTGGGAAACGTCCGGCAGGCAGGAAACCAAACCGGGAGACCGGGAAACAGACCACAGGCAGGTGAAAAGGTGCGCCAGGATGCGCGGCGGACGGATTTGTTGGCGGGGCGAAAAAAGGATAGCCCGCAGACTGCCCCACAAGACAAAGAAGCCATTTTGCGGTCCGGACAAGGGTCGCCAGTGGAACAGGCCGCCACGCAAGACAGAAATGCAGTTTCCGGGGAGCGGGAGGCGGAGGAAGCCCATCTGGCGGATTGCCTTAAAGTAATCAAGGCGAACATTGCCGTCTATGAGGAAGATGTAAAGCGGATGAACGCGGAAATCAAGCAGATGTATGACCAGTACCGCGATGATGACCCGGAAATTTTTACGGAATTGTCGAATACGATCACGATGAACGAAAATATGAAAACGGCGCTTGCAAAAAACCTGCGGGCACTAAAAAAGCCATATTTTGGGCGGATTGATGTGGTGGAACTTTCCGGGGGTGACACGGAAGGGGCAGAGGATGGAAAATGGCAGAAGAATGCCGGAAAAAATCCGGCTGCGGGAGGAAATAGGTGGCAGGAGGAAGCAGAGCCTGTGGCGGATGACCGGACATTGGTGGCAAGGAAAGACCGCACGGAGGTTTTCTATCTTGGGAAAGGCGGCGTGATGAAGGACCGCACGCATATTTTGGTGGTGGACTGGCGCGCGCCGATTGCGAATGTTTATTATGAGAACGGGCTTGGGGAATGCAGCTATCTGGCTCCCGCCGGAAGGAAGTACACCATCGATTTGAAGCGGAAACGGACTTACGAGATCGAGCAGGAACGCCTGATTGATTATTATGATTCCGAGGTGGTGGCGAATGATGAACTCCTGACGAAATATCTGGCGAAGAACAAGGAGGCGGTGTTAGGGGAAATCATTGCAACCATCCAGAAGGAACAGAATGATATTATCCGCAAGTCGCCATACCGCAATATGATCGTGCAGGGGGTGGCGGGCAGCGGGAAGACGACAGTCGCGATGCACCGGATTTCCTATATCCTCTACAATTATGCCAAGGATTTTAAGCCGGAGGATTTTTATATCATTGGCAGCAACCGGATCTTGCTCAATTATATTACGGGGGTATTGCCGGAACTTGATGTGTATGGGGTGAAGCAGATGACGATGGAACAATTGTTTGTGCGCCTGCTTTATGAGGATTGGGATGAGAAGAAGTTTGAGATCATTTCCTTGGAGGAAAGTGTAAGGAGGGTTGCGGGGAGCGGATGTTATGCCGGGCAGGCGGATGGGGCGGAGGAAATTTCTGCAGAGCGCATCATCCGCCGCAAGGGAACGAAGGAATGGCTTTTGGCGCTGATGGCGTATTGCGACGCGATGGAGGAGGCGATGATCCCGCAGGAGGATATTTATTTCCGGGATGAAATTTTGTTTTCGCGCGAGCAGATCAACCGCTACCGGGCGAGCAATGCCATACTTTCCATCCAGACAAAAATCGATGGCCTGAACGAGCGGACGTTGGTGAAGCTGCGCAATGAGCTGACAGGGCATGACCTGATCTATACGCCGGAGGAGCGCCGTGCCTTGGTGAAAAGTTATACGGGGCGGTTTGGGGCAAAGAAATGGAAAAAATCAATTTTTGAAATTTATGATGAGTTCTGTCAGAAACAGAATATGCCATTTTGCCGGACGGCATTTCCTGTTCCGGATGAGGAGAAAAATTTAGGTACGGATGAAAAAAGAAAGCGAAAGGGCGCAGGGGAGGCAGGAACGGAAAACGGGAAAACTGCACGGAAACCGGATGCGGGGGCAAGAAACCGGAAAACGGCAAAAAAACAGGAGATGGCCGGCTACGATGTGTATGACCTTGCGGCACTTGCCTATATTTACAAGCGCTGCAAGGAGACGGAGCGCATCCGTGAGGCACACCATATTGTGGTGGATGAGGCGCAGGATTTTGGCCTGATGGCCTATGGGGTGCTGCGTTATTGCATCCCGGCCGGCGCGTGGACCATTATGGGGGACGTTTCGCAGAACATCCACTTTGGCTTTGGGTTAAACGATTGGGAGGAACTTAAGGAACTGGTATTATGTGACCCGAAGGATACCTTTGCCGTGCTTTCAAAAAGTTACCGCAACACCGTGGAAATTTCGGATTTTGCGCAGAAGATCCTGCGGCACGGTTCGTTTGCGCCTTATCCGATTGAGCCGATCATAAGGCATGGCAGAGAGGTAGAAATCCGGGAGTGTGCGGACCATGAGCACGTCCTGCGCGATGCGGTGGAGATCTTAAAGGGCTGGCAGGCGGAAGGGCTTGACACGGTCGCGGTAATCTGCCGGGATGAGGCAGGGGCGGCGCGGACGGCGGCGGAGCTTGGCGCGAGGGTCAAGGTTGAGGAGAGCGATCTGGACCTGGCAGAGTTTAAGCAGGGCATCATGGTGCTCCCGGTCAGTTACACGAAGGGGCTTGAGTTTGACGCGGTATTGCTGTTTGAGCCGACGGCGGCGCAATATCCAAAGGATGACGGGCATGCAAAGCTTTTGTATGTGGCGGCGACAAGGGCACTGCATGAGCTGACTATACTGCATGCGGGGGATCTGACAGGGCTGCTTGGCTGAAAGGGAGGGGTTGAGGATGAAATTATTTGAGGATATTAAAAATTATAAACCATCCAACGGGCAGGAAGCATGTGACCGGGAACAAATGCTCCGGTACATGGAGCATAACACCGATTGTCTGGTGCGGGAAAATAAGACTGCCCATTTCACGGCATCGGTCTGGACCGTGAACCCGGCGCGCACGAAAACATTGATGGTGTACCACAATATTTATAACTCATGGTCGTGGATTGGTGGGCATGCGGACGGAAGCGAGGATTTGCGCTCGGTGGCACTGCGCGAGCTAAGGGAGGAAACCGGTGTCGCAAATGCGGTTTTGGTAAGCCCGGAGATTTTCAGCCTGGAGATCCTGACCGTGGATGGGCATATGCGGAAAGGAATTTATGTGCCAAGCCATTTACATCTAAATATAACATATTTAGCTGAAGCGGAGGAAAGTGAAACATTGGTGGTGAACAAAGAGGAAAACCAGGCGGTAAAGTGGTGGTCATTTGAAGATGCGCTGAAAGTGTCAACGGAACCCTGGTTTGTGGAGTGGGTCTATAAAAAACTGATTGCCCGCTGCCGGTAGGATATGGCACCCGGATGTTTGCTGACGGCACACAGAAAAGCAAGAAATAAGTAAAATCCTGCAATCAGTGGAGAGAAAACATCAATAGCCATATGGTATGATGGGGATGGAAACCCGGACAGGGTGTTGATCGCCCGCGCAGCATAGGCATGCCTGTTTTAAGGTGTCGGACTGTCAGGCAATGGCCGCGTATGGTTAAAATAGCGTGGGAGGCCGTGTGGGGTGGCATCCGTCCGGTTGGCAATGGATATGGAGGTGTTTTTATGAAAAAAAGGTGTATTGCAGGCATTTTAGCCGGGGTGATGATGTTCTCGCTTGCTGCCTGTGGCGGCGAAGGGAACGATACCGCAAAAAACCCGACCCCTACGGCAGTGGTAACACAGGGGGCAGATACCGGCGAATCAACGAAGCCGGAGGCGGAACCGACAAAAACGGAGACGGAACCAACCAAAGAAGCGGAGCCGACAAAACCGGAACCGACGAAGGAGACAGCGCCGACCGAGGAAGCAAAGGAGGAGATCCCGACCATTAAGTCCGTATTTTCGGAACATGATATGAAGGTTGGAACCTGCCTTACAACCCAGATGATCGACAAAAAGATTCTTGCCGACCTGATCACCGCGAATTTTAACAGTGTCACAATGGAGAATTCCATGAAGCCGGATTACATTTTGGATAAGAACGCGAGCGCCGAACAGGGGGACCTGGTCGTGAGATTTAACTCTGACATGGTGAAGATGCTTGATTGGGCGCGCGATAACAATATGGCGGTGCGCGGCCATACAATCATCTGGCACAGCCAGACACCAAAGTGGATTTTCCATGAGAATTTTGACACCAGCGCGCCGTTTGTTACCCGCGAGGTGATGCTTGCGCGCATGGAAAGCTATATCCGGCAGGTATTTGAGCAATTGGATGAGTATGGTTACACCGACCTTTTCTATGCATATGACGTGGTCAATGAGGCGTGGATGGAGGATGGGAAAATCCGTGAGGAGATGAATTACTGGTACCAGATTATCGGGGAAGATTATCTCTGGCACGCATTTTATTACGCAAACAAGTATGCGCCGGAAAGCATTGATTTGTATTACAACGATTACAACGAGCAGTACAAGACGGATGCACTCTTAAAATTTGTGGATACCCTGGTGGACGAGGAGGGTAATTACCTGATCGATGGCATCGGCCTGCAGGCACATCTTTATACCGGAGACGATCTGGAAGGCTATTTAAACACGGTGGAACGGCTTGGCGCGACAGGGCTTAAGATTGAGCTGACGGAGCTTGACGTGTCGCTTGGCACATGGCAGAACACGCTTGCGGCAACGGATGAAAACTTAAGGACGCAGGGGAAATATTACTACGAGCTGGTCGGCGGGCTGTTTGAGCTGGCAAAGGAAGGGAAGGTTACGATGGATGCCCTGACCTTTTGGGGGTTTGCGGACGGGCTTTCCTGGCGCAAGGATGCGAGCCCGCTTTTGTACGACGATGTATATATTCCGAAGTATGCGTTGTACGGCGCACTGCAGATAAAGGAAAAAGCAGGATATTAAACATAAAAAGCATGCGGGTGTTGCAAAACGGCAATCCCCTGTGGTCCTTGGCACGGAAACCGGATGGAACCAAACCGGCCATGAACCGCAGGGCTGCCAATTTGCAGCACCCCTATTTTTTCCGGGTTTATATTTGACCCTCCGCCTGTTCGGCAAGTGCCTCCCCGTTGATGCTTACGTGTTCGTTTTCCTCCATCGGGATAATGATGCAGCGTCTGCCGTCAATGACCTGCGTGGTGATCTGCCCGGCTTTGTCTGGGGCAACGCGCAGCACAACGTCACAGGAAGCATCCACTTGCGCGGCGGCGGCTTCCCCGGCGGCATTGTCCTCAAAATCCGAGATGGCACGCGCCGTATTCTGTGCGATGGCAAGTTCGGTTTTCGCCTGCCCAAGCTCGTTTTTTAACTGCTGTACCTCAACCCGCAATTCTTCCTCCCGGCGCTCGTGCGCCCCGGAACTTAATATTTTTTTATCGACCAGAAGGTCGGCTACGGGTGGCTCGTCCGAAAATTTTTCCGCGTAGGAGCGTTCGATGCGTTCCGCAATTTCCTCCGGTACTTTGCTGGTTGTCAGTACGTCCTGTATGGTTTCCGGCGTGAGGATGATAGGGTCTGGCTCCTGTCCCGCTTCCGTGTAAAGTGCTTTTTCTTCCACCATTCCCTGCAAGGTTTCATGGATGTCGTAAAGGATGCGCCCACGCCCGCGCTCATCCGGCACCGCGCTGGTTACGATGTCCTGGAAAGTATTTTTCTTTTCGGTCGCGGTCTGGCGGGCCGTGCAGCCAAGGATGAATTCCATAAACTCATCGTGCGATTCCTTCGTATCCTTGGTGTAATACATCACGGAGTGGATGTCCGTGCTGCGATCCGTGAAGGCTGGGAAAACAAAGCCAACATCCGGGGCACCGACCACCCAGTCGCGCATGCGCGGCCCGATGCGGTTTTCCTTTTCCAGATAGCCAAGTGCCGCCTTGGAAAGTGTGACCGGACAGATCGCGGCGAGAAGATATTCATATACCTCCTCTGATTCGTCAAGCGCATTATTATCACTCGTTTTTGTCATGACATCATAGGCATCATGAAATAAAAGAATAAGGTAATTTCCGGCATAATCATAATTATCGATCACAAGCTGGTAAAAAGCGGAAGTTAGTTCATCATTTTTTAATTTGCTTTCCTTCAAACCCATCAAAAACTGTTGTTTCCCCCCGGGTTCTTCCTGCTCCCCCGGGAAAGGAAGCTCCAGCAAATTGTTCCCCGGCGTGCCAGAAAGTGTTTTTGATGCGATCTCAAGATATTTGTGCAGCTCATCCTCCTCAAGGTTCAAAAAATTCTCACCAAACGTCAGCACCACCTGACGCTCCGCATTCACATAGCAGCCGCACATACGTGTAAATGTGCAATGCGTTTTTTTCATGCGCCTTTTAATCTCAAGAATATCTTTTTTATTCATTAGGAAGCCCCTTTCTCTCTTTTTACTTTCCCTATCGTACCATATAAACGAACCTTTTTCCAGAAAAAAATTGCACATAGGGAAGAAAATATGGTATAATGTCCGCAAGGCATTATACCAGCGCCAGTTCGCGTCCGACGAAGGAGGACAATCACCTTGGCGAACTGTGTGCATCCCCCCGGAGGGAACATGTCGGAACGACATGGTATAATATCGCCAGATATTATACC
>CAYMGZ010000162.1:0-6777 GCA_964390095.1 uncultured Lachnospiraceae bacterium
CGGATTTTGCGCCGGTATCCATCAAGATGGCGAAGGAGCAGAACCTCTCCTTAAACCCTACCAAAATATCCGGGGTATGTGGCAGGCTGATGTGCTGCCTGAAAAATGAGGAGGAGGCATATGAGTATTTAAACAGCAAACTCCCAAATGTCGGTGACTTTGTGACGACAAATGACGGTTTAAAAGGCGAAGTATCCAGTGTAAGTGTCTTAAAGCAGCTTGTGAAAGTGATTGTGACGGTTGAGAATGACGAGAAGGAAATCCGTGAATACAAAGTGGACGAGCTCCGTTTCCGTCCGAAGCGCCGCAGGGAAAAGGTTGCGATGGATGATGAGCTAAAGGCGTTGGAAGCGTTGGAAAAGCGGGAAGGAAATCATTTAGAATAATTGTAAGGGGGAACTGTGAGTTTTTCATTCGCAGTTCTTTTCCGTAAGGGGGAAAATTTGGAAGACGGGGATCGGATATTTTTGAAGGACGGGGAACGCTTTGATGATCTGGAACGCAACGGCTACCGGATCATCCAGAACCCGGAAAAATTCTGTTTTGGCATGGATGCCGTTCTTCTGTCCGGTTTTGCCAGGGTAAAGGAGGGGGAATGTGCCCTTGATTTAGGGACAGGGACCGGGATCATCCCGATTTTACTGCGGGCAAAAACGAAAGGGAAACATTTTACCGGGCTGGAGATCCAACCGGAAAGTGCCGACATGGCAAGGCGGAGCGTGGCGGTGAACGGGCTCTTAAAGGAGATTGATATCGTGACCGGGGATATCCGGGAAGCGGGCAGGATTTTTGGGGCATCGGTTTTTGACGTGGTTACGGCAAACCCGCCTTACATGAATGATAAACACGGGCTGGTAAACCCGGAGCTGCCAAAAGCAATCGCGCGGCACGAAATCATGTGCACATTGGAAGATGTCGTGCGCGAGGGGGCAAAACTCTTAAAGCCGGGCGGGCGTTTTTACATGGTGCACCGCCCGGGGAGGCTTGCGGAAATCATACAGGTGCTGGCAAAATACCATCTTGAGCCAAAGCGGATGAAATTCGTGCACCCCTTTGTGGACAAGGAGCCAAACATGGTGCTGTTTGCGTGTTCGCGCGGCGGGAAACCGCAGGTGCGCATTGAGCCGCCGCTCATCGTGTTTGAAAAACCGGGCGTATATGCGCGGGAGATCACCGAGATTTACGGATATTGACCGGGGGGGAGTGCGCAGGGAATGCCGATGGTTTTGCTGTAAAATAGCGTAAAAATATATTATAAGGAGGCTTGTGATGGCGGGAACTTTATATCTGTGCGCGACCCCGATCGGGAACCTGGAAGACATGACATTGCGTGCGCTGCGCGTATTAAAAGAAGTTGACCTGATCGCGGCGGAGGATACGCGGGGCAGCATCAAGCTGCTGAACCATTTTGAAATCCATACACCTATGACAAGCTACCATGAATACAATAAATTTGAAAAAGGGCAGTCGTTGGTCGGACAGCTGCTTGCAGGCAAGGACATCGCATTGGTTACGGACGCGGGGACACCGGGCATTTCCGACCCCGGCGAGGAGCTTGTGCGCATGGCATACGAGGCGGGGATCACCGTGACGGCCCTGCCGGGTGCATGTGCGGCGGTCAATGCCCTGATCCTGTCGGGGCAGCCGACAAGACGTTTTTGTTTCGAAGCCTTTTTGCCGGCCGATAAAAAAGAGCGCCGGCGGATTCTTTTGGAATTGAAAGACGAAACGCGCACGATTGTTCTTTATGAGGCACCACACCGCCTGCTGCGCACATTGCAGGAGTTGTTTGTGGAATTAGGGAACCGCAGTGTGGCCGTGGTGCGGGAGCTGACCAAAAAGCACGAAACCGTTTTCCGGACAACCCTTGAAGAAGCCGTTAGGCATTATGCCGAAAACCCGCCCAAAGGGGAATGTGTGATTGTCCTGGCTGGTGTGGACCGGGTGGCAAGGGAAGAAAAGCAGCAGCAGGACTGGAGATTGGTGCCGCTCATGGAGCATATGGAGCGTTATCTGTCACAGGGCATGCCGCAGAAAGAAGCGATGAAAGCAGTTGCCGCGGACCGCGGTATAACAAAACGTGATGTTTATGCACAATTACTGGAAGAAAATAGAAAATAATGTAAAAAGCAAAATACTTCTGACAATATAAAAATGCAAAGAAAAATAAAGCCGGAAAATAGACGCGGGTGCTGCAATATCATTTCCTATAATCCATGGTATGGAAATCCGAAAGGATTCGCCATGGCTGCAGGAAATGTTATATTTGCGGCACCCGCAGGTATTATGTAACATTTACACCGGGAACGTTCCGGTAATGGCAAAAAATGCGCCCAAACAGCTTATTCGCTGATGATACCTGCGATCTTTGCCATTTCGATGACGGAGGCTTTGGAAATGTTCTTCCCGCGGTATTCGATCAAATCTTCCTTTTCGCCCGTGAAAATATCCGCCGGCACGTATTTTTGCAGAATAATGCGGTCTTCTTCCACATAGATTTCCAATGGATCCCTCTCGCCGACCCCCAAAGTCCTTCTCAGTTCAATCGGGAGGGTAATGCGCCCAAGCTCATCCAATCTTCTTACAATACCTGTACTTTTCATAAAATCACCGTACCTTTCTAATATACTTTATTTTCCATAATATGGGTTTGATAGTATGAATATTGTAAAATTCTTACTATAAATAAAATACCATAGCTTTTTCGATTCGTCAACAAAAAATTTGAAATATTTTATAAAAAATTACAACAAAATGTAAAAAATTGGAAACCAATTGTCGATTATTGTATAATTAGCGCAAGGAGGGGATGAATATGTTAAACCTTATTTGGGGAAGCATGATTTTGGTTGGGATTCTTTACGGTTCATGGAACGGTACAATGCAGCAGGTGAACACTGCGGCGATTGAATCCGCGCGGGATGCAGTAACACTTTGTATTACAATGCTGGGGGTCATGGGTCTGTGGCTTGGCATGATGCAGGTGGCAAGGGCAGCCGGGATCATGGACCGCCTGACAAGGCTTCTGCGCCCCTTCCTGCATTTCCTTTTTCCGGGCATCCCAAAAGACCACCGGTGCCTTGAACCGATCAGTGTAAACTTGATTTCAAATATCTTAGGGCTAGGCTGGGCGGCGACCCCGGCAGGGTTGTCCGCGATGGAAGAACTCGCAAAATTGGAAGAGGAGCGGGGAAACATGGCATACCTTGCAGAAGGAACGGAAAAAGGCGGCAAAAAGACGGCAGGCAAGAAAAGGGCAGAAGAGAAACAACAGGTCCGGGCGGCAAGCAACGAGATGTGTACCTTCCTAGTCCTAAACATTTCTTCCCTCCAGCTCATCCCTGTCAACATAATCGCCTACCGCGCACAGTACGGGAGCGTATCCCCCACGGCAGTCCTTGCCCCGGGGTTTTTGGCAACACTGTTCAGCACGGTCGTTGCGGTAATTTTCTGCCGCTGCCTTAGCATGCACCGGGAAAAGAAAGCCTTCAATTCTCGCAAAATAAATGAAATTGCACTAAAAAAACGGAAAAATCCGGAATAGCGGGAGAAAATTATTGTATATTGTGTGAATTTATGGTATAATCTCGACAGAGATTATACCTGCGCCGGTTCGCCGTCCGACCAAAGGGAGGACAATTTCCTTGGCGAACCGTGTGCACCCCCCGGAGGGAACATGTCGGAACGACATGTTATAATCTCGACAGAGATTATACCCGCGCAAACAACAATGAGAAGAAGGTGCCAAAATGTACATGAAAATCCTTGTATGTGATGATGACCAAACAAGTTTGGAACAGATCAAAGGCCTACTGCTTGCCTATGCCAGGGAAAAAGAAGTCCATATGGATATCCGTACCTACGGCTCTGCCATACAGATGCATGAGGCAATATCGGCAGGCGAGTTGGACCAAGTTGACCTCATTCTGTTAGATATCCTGATGCAATCCAAAAATGGCATTGAGCTGGCGGAGGAGATCCGGGCAAAAGACAAGGAAATGCCGATTGTCTTTGTGACATTTTCCCCGGAATTTGCCTTAAAAGCCTACAATGTCCTGGCAGTACGCTACCTACTAAAACCTCTTGAAACCGAGGCGGTATGGGAAATGCTTGATTTTGTCATCGCGCATCTGCTCACCAAAAAAGACAAAATTTTTGGTATCAATACCAAAAAAGGCTGTGTGAATGTCAATTATTCCGAGATCGTGCATATTGAAAACATTGCGCGCAGGATGTGGGTGACACTCAAGAATGGTAAGGTATATCAGAGCGTGGGAATCCGCGACTCTTTTGAAAAACAAGTCGGGATTCTGTTGCAGGAGGAAAATTTTATCCAGCCACACAAATCCTATGTCGTAAATTTGGATTATGTCAGCAGTTATACAACAACAATGCTGCATATGGACAATAACAGTGACATACCAATCAGCAGGCGCAACAGTGTGGAAGTGAAAAAAAGATATTTGAAATACCTTACTATGAGGTGAAAAAATCATGTTTGATTTCGTATTAGGCCGGATATCGATGATCTGGATGTTTATTTTTTTATGGTTTTTTTTGCCTCAGCCACAGAAGCGTTGGAAAACCATATCTTTATTTGCGGTCTGTTTTGTGTTGTGTACCATATGTGATTTCTTTGTGATGTTTGGCCACATGAGTGGGCTTGGCACGATTGGCAGCACCTTGCTCCAGGCATTCCTGCTGCAGTTGGCAGTGTTTATGGCCTGTAAATACCATGATGGCAGGGCGCTTTTCGTTGGATTGACCGGGGCAGCCTATGTACTTCTTGGCAATGTCATAGGGGTGGAATTTTATGTCTGGAATGGGCATTTTGTGGCGGGGCTCTTCATCGCCGCAGGTATACATTTCCTTATATTTATCCTTCTATATATTAAGCTGCGCGAACCATTTCTCGTACAGCTTGAAAAGCAGGGAACCAGATGGCTGCAGCTGTGCATCATTCCCTTGCTTTTTTATGCCTCGGTGTACAGTATCATGATCTGGCCTTCCGATATTGATGAAAACCGGGAAAATTTTCTGGGCATCCTAATCATCCTTATTTTAATGATTGTCTCCTACACAACCATCTTTCGCTCCATGCAACATTATGAAAAAATGGAAAAACAGCGGGAAGACCTCGCGCTGATGGAAAAATATGCGGCAGGGATGCGGCAGCAGTTGGAACTCATGCGGGTCAACGAGGAAAAAAACGCAATCCTGCGCCATGACATGAGGCACTATTCCATGATACTGTCCGGCTATTTAAAGAACGGAAATTATGCTAAACTTGAGGAAGCAATGGCAGGAACCCTGTCGCGCCTTGAAGAATTAAAATGTGAAACATTGTGTGAAAATGTGTCCGTGAACAGTATTGTTTCACAATATTCGGAAGAAGCCCGTATGAAAGGGTTAAAATTTGAATGTAAGATGGATGTTCCGTCGGGGCTTTCGGTAGATGAATTTGAATTTGCAGCCGTGCTTTCCAATCTGCTAAGCAACGCAGTGCGTGAAGCGGGCGCTGATCCGGGGCATCCGGGCGAAGTGCGGGTGTATGCCAGACGGTTCAAAGGGCAGCTGGTAATGGAAATTTCCAACACCTTTGTGAACGAGGTCGTTTTTGGCGGGGACGGCCTGCCTGTCTCAAAGCGCGGTGCCGGGCACGGTTATGGCAGCAGGAGCATACAGGCTTTTGTCCGGAAATACGGGGCAGTTTATGACTGCCAGGTAGAAAATCACTGGTTCTGTGTGAGGTTGGCGGTGGAAATCTAAACAATATTTTTTCTAATGAAACCCTAATTTCGAAAAGCTTGCAAACTTGGGTCTTTGCCATTACAATAGAAGCAAAGATACTGCATGGCAACTTTGTTGTGCGGAAAGCGGAGGAAGATCAGATGGCAAAAATATTGATTGTAGAAGATGAAGTAAAAATTGCGCGGTTCGTGGAACTGGAGTTAAAATATGAAGGTTACGAAGTGGAGATTGCCAATGATGGCAGGACCGGGCTTGACAAAGCACTGCATTCCGGGGCGGACCTTGTACTCCTTGACATCATGCTGCCGGGGCTTTCCGGGATTGAAGTCTGCCGCAGGGTGCGCACGGAATCGGAAATCCCAATCATCATGCTGACGGCGAAGGACGATGTGACGGACAAAGTTGCAGGGCTTGACATGGGCGCGGACGATTATATGACAAAACCGTTTGCGATCGAAGAACTTCTGGCGCGCATCCGGGTCGCCCTAAACCGCCACGCAAAACGCCACACGGAACCGGAGGCAGCAAAATCAGACAAGCTTTCCTTCCATGAGCTGCGCCTGGAACTTGGGCGGCATGCGGCATATTTTGGCGAGGAGGAATTAAACCTTACCAAAAAGGAATATGAATTGCTGGAATATCTTTTGAAAAATAAAAATATCGCGGTAACAAGGGAACAATTACTCAATAATGTATGGGGTTATGAGTATTTTGGAGACACAAATGTAGTTGATGTCTATATCCGTTACCTGCGCCAGAAAATCGATGACCGCTTTGGTGTGCATATCATCAGCACCGTGCGCGGAGTGGGGTATATCATAAAAGATGAAAAATAAATTGGTAGGGGGGCTGCGGAAGTTCCTGCAAAAAACATGGCTGCCGCTAAAGAAAAAAAGGGATGCCTTTGTTAACTTATAGTAACTTATCGTAATTATTTTGCGGAACGCAGCGTGAATGGATTGACGCGAGTGTAAATGTATGAAATAATGTGAATGGAGGTGAATCCTATGTTTAAAGTAAATCCAT
>CAYMGZ010000163.1:0-6773 GCA_964390095.1 uncultured Lachnospiraceae bacterium
CCGGCTAAAAAATTCGTCAAGCGCGGCACCGCCCGCCGCCGCCTGCGCATGTTCAAAACCATTCGTCCCGTCCACTTCCCCTGAAAAATGCTTCATCCTGTGTGCGAGCACACCCGCGCACCACGCCATGCCATTTTTATGCCCGCCCGGGTCCCCCCCTGCCAAAAGCCCCTCCGCTGCAAGGATTGCGGCATTCAGTGCGGTCGGCAGCATCCCGAGGAGCAGGTTTTTAAAGTCCCGGTGCGGGAAAGCGGCAAAGCGGGAAAGAAGCATCCGCCGCAGATTATTTTCCGATGTATCCGGGAAAAAGTCAAGCAAAACTTCGATTTTCCCACGTTGCTTTCCCTTTGCAAGCTCCCGTGCCACAAAACGGCTTACCTGCATGGCCGGGATCCCGGAAAGCCCGTAGTCGGTAAAAAGGACTTCCCCCCTCTCCTGCCATTCCCTCCTGCTGCCATCCCGCCCCGTGATACGAAGAAGAAGCCTCGCCTGCGTGCGCAGGCCGGAAAGCGCCTCCTGGCCGTTTGGCACGAGCTTTAACTGCACGAGCGCCGGAACCACCGGGACGATACGGTGCCCGAACCCCTCCATCAGGGCATACCCCGAACCGTCCGCCCCGCTTATGTTCCCGGCACACCCGCCCGTGGCAAGTATGACATACCGCGCCTCAAAAAAAACCGTCCGGCTCCCGGAAAAAACGGGCCTTTTGGGTTTCTTCCCCCCATCCCTCTTCCCGTCAACCTTCGTGCGGTGCGAGGCGGTAAGCACGAAATCCCCTTCTTTTATGATCCGGTCAACATGGGTGTTAAGGTAAAGAGGGACCTTTTGTTCTGCAAGCCTTAAGGCAAAGGCATCCCGCACGGTTGCCGCCTGCTCCGTGTTCGGGTAGTAATACCCGTTCCGCTGCTTTACAAGGATGCCAAGCCCCTCAAAAAAGCGGAGCACGCACGCAGGGCCATAGCGCTTTAAAAGCTCCATTGCCACCTCCTTGCACTCCCCGCGGTAGCATTCCGGGGATTGGAAATCATTGGTAAAATTGCACTTTCCATTCCCGGTTGCCAGTATTTTCTTCCCTGGCATATCGTTGGCTTCCAAAAGTGCCACATCAATCCCCTTCTGCGCCAAAACAAGTGCCGCCGCCATGCCGGATGCCCCGGCACCAACCACAAGCACCCTGTGCTTTTTCCTTATATCCACCACATCCCATTTCCTTTCCGCATTGTCCCACAAAACTTTTCTTCCTGCGTGGTTTAACTTGAATAGCTTTCCAAAAGGGAAAACAATTCTTCCGCTGTCTTTACCTTGATCCCCTCCATCAGCGCAAGGCGCTCATCCTCCTTTAGCGTGATGGCGGAAATCCCCGTATATTCATATACCGTTTCCTTGTCGTTGTAATACACGACAATCTCCCCGTTTTTGACGGCGATATAATAAAGGAAATCCAATTTCCCAGAATCGTAAGTCTTTCGCAGGATCACCTTATCCTTGGAAAAAGTGATCAGTTCGTTGGAAAGAAGCCCTTTCTCATACTCGGACGGCGGCATGTTCTCGAATTGGCCCGCAAGGTAGGCGGACAGTTCTTCCCGTGTCATGCCAATCACCGTTTGGTCCGGCTCGATTTCCTGCATGGTAAACACCCCCGTCATTGTGTCATAGGTTTCCGCCACAATCTTTGTTTCCGGCAGGATGCGGTCCGGCCCTGTCTGGTTTACTTCAACGACCGGTTCCTCCTCCCCGTTTGACACTTCCTCTTTTTGGTCCCCCGTCTCCTCCCCCGGCGTGGGAACTGCCACATCCCCCTCCGGCGGCATGCTGCCCGTCAAGTTGGAAAACATGCGCTCCGCGAGCATTGCCTGCTCCTCAAAAAGTGCATTCATATCCTGCTTGTTCTCCATCTGGCGGAGTTTTTTTAATGCACTCCGGTAGCTTAAGTAATAGCATCCGGAAAACATCACCCCAAGTGCTAACACAAAAGAAATATATCGAACCGCGCGTTTCATCCTGTCCTCCTTTATTGCTTGATGCTAAAAGTATGGACAGGAAGTTGTCACTTTATTCCATCCTTAGGAAAGCAGATGAAGCTTCCTTAAAATCCTGACAAGGGAACTTCCCTTCGGGAACCCCAGAAGTTCCTCCTCCGAAACCGTTTTCGTCATGACAAGCAGGCACGCGTAACAAAGAACCGCGACCCCCATCGCGGCCAGCAGCGCCGCCGTATTCTTTGGCAGGATGCTGTACACGCCATGGTAGGTGATATAGGCGACCGCCCCCATGACGGCGGACGAAAGGACCGGCATCAGGAAGGTTGTCCGGATTTCCTGGCGGTACCCCGCACATTTCCCGATTGCAATCCAGTTGAGCACGCAGACCCCAAGGGCGTAAGTGACATTGCCTGCCACAAGCCCGTATGCGCCCAGCGAGAAACCATGAAGCAGCACGATGAGCAGCACCACATGCAGCAGCAGGGAGACGGCGGCATGGATGACAGGGAGCTTCATGCGGTCAATGCCCTGCAAAATCCCGTTCGTGATCGTGGAGTACGCGAAAAATACGATCGCGGCCGACCCAAACTGCAAAAGTTTTGCACTTAATTCGATTTCCGTGCTTGGGAAGAGCAGGCGTATGATTGGCTCCGCCAGTACCCCCATCCCGGCCGCGGCCGGGATGGCAATCAGCATGTTAAACTTTATGGAAGAAGCGATCTTCTCCCGCACGCCGTCATCGTCCCCCACGGCATAGGTGTTGGCAAGCGCCGGGACAATCGAAGCGCCGAGTGCCGTTGCAACCGCGACCGGGAGGTTGGTCAGCATCCGGTATTTATTGGAGTAGATCCCCCACAAAAAAGATGCATCCGCCTCCTGCCCGTCCATGATCTGGCCGAACACCGTATTGTCCACGGTCCCGCTAAGCTGGTAGATGGTCTGGCTCAAAATGATCGGGATCACCGTAAAAAGGAGCATGCACAGGATCCCGGCGGTGCTCCTCCCGCCGCCGGTGTGGTCCTTCCGCACTTTTTTGCGGATGAAGCGGCGGTTGATCGCATACACGAAAAGCAGGCAAAAAAGCCCTGCCAGTGCGCCGATGAGCGACCCCAAGGTGCCTCCCGCCGCACCGTAAGCCTCCATGTCCACCGAAGCGTTGTGCAGCAGCATCAGCCGGTACGCGGCAAACACGCTGACAAAGGCGTTGACGGCCTGCTCGATCAGTTGGGAGAAAGCGGTCGGGATCATGGTGTGCTTGCCCTGGAAATACCCCCGGAACACACCCATCACCGCAAACACAAAAATTGTGGGCGCAAGTACGCGCAGCGGGATTGCCACCGGGGCACTCTTTACCAGGGCCGCCCACACCCCCGCGAACGCATAGACAAAAACACTCATCAAAAAACCGACTGCCGCCGTCACCTTTAACGCACACAAAAACACTTTGTGCGCGTTCCGGTATTCCTTTTTCGATTCCATGCTGCTCACAAGCTTTGAAACGGCGGTCGGGATGCTGTAGGAGGACAAAATCAGGGCAAGGTTGTACAGCTCATAGGCCGAGCTGTAATACCCCATGCCCGTATCCCCGACAATATTCGTTAAGGGGACCCGGTAGAGCATCCCGATAAAACGGGAAAGTATCGAGGAAACTGCCAGGATGCTCCCCTGGACCAGGTAATTGTTTTTTTTCGAATCTCCCATTGGTACTATTGCCCTTCCTGCCCGATCGTAATATGTTTTTCACGGTTTTGCGGAAATACGGCAATGTAGGTCTTCCCCGGGTTGATCGTAAGTTCTTCCCCATCCCCATCATAATAGCGCATGAACCGTGTACTTTCTTTCTTTGTCCATGTAACCGGCACACAGATGCCGTTTGTGATGTAATAGCCGCTCCCCTTGGCATCCTCAATCTCCATCGTCTGGTACCCATTTTTGTCGATGTTCCATTCGTTCACGAACTGGATGATCAGGTTTTTAAACTTTAGCTGTCCGCCCGTGTTATAGTCGGTATGCTCCCCGTCAAACTGGTAGCGCGCGTACAGCCCTTCCTTTTCGTCATAGACAAAATACGGTGCCATGTAGGCGGAAAAACCAAGCGTGAGCTTTTCTGCCGCCACTGCGTCCTTTTTCCCGGTAAGTTTGGTATCTTCCGCGTAAAAACGGAAATGTGCCTCATATCCCTCCTCATATTCCGTGCGGAACCCCGCCCGCTTCACCCCGGTAAGGATCCCTTCCAGGGAAGCAAAGGCATTGTGCGGTGCCTTGATCGTCTTGTCGCGGTAAAAGCTTGCCACGCCCGCGCCGTACATGCCCGTGATATGGTCGATCCCCAGCTTTTTCATTTTCTTTGTCGCGTAGGTGGTCTCCCCGAAATGGACAAAGATCGCGTCATACTCGTCCGCAAAACTCACAAAATAATGCCTTGCGCTGCGCACGGAGCCAAGCCTCCCTGCTGCCGGGGTGTCCTCCCCGATCTCTGAAAAAATTGCGAGGAAACGCGTGATGCCCGCCTCGGTCAGCGCCTCATAGACAATGTCGGCTTGTCCGATCCCGCTCTGCGGGCTCGCGGCCTTGATATTGTTGAGCATGACCGCATAAGGGCGGTGCTCCACCGTCTCCTTTGGGATCCATTCCCCGGTCAGCATGCTTTGCTTTTCCCCCTCATGTAAGCCGGGGGTCGGGGATGGGGATGGGGTTGGCGTTGGTGCCACCGTCGGGGCCGGGGTTGCCGTCGGTGTCTGGACCATCAGCGGCAGTATGGGAACCTGCCCCAAAAACTCCGCCTCCTCCTTCTTTTTCCCACATCCGGCAAAAAACGCCATACATAAAAATAAAAAAAGTGCCCTAAGTACTCCCTCGTTCTGTCTGATCATCCTCATCTTCTCAACCCGATTCCTTCCAAAATCTCCCTTTGCCTTGCCTCCATAACCTCACGCTCCCCCTCCTGCATATGGTCATAGCCAAACAGGTGGAGCATGCTGTGCGCGATTAGGAAGCCAAGCTCGCGCTCCCTTGAATGCCCGTACTCCTCTGCCTGTAAGACCACATGCTCCAGGGAAACCACGATGTCACCGAGCAAAAGCTCCCCCGTCTCCGGGTGGAAACAGTCCGGCAATTCGGAAATTTCAGAAAAACCCGCAGGGCTTTTATATTCTACAAACGGGAAGGAAAGCACGTCCGTGGCCGCATCAATCCCACGCTGTTCCCGGTTGATCTCCCGTATCGAGGCATCGTCCGTCAAAAGCACGTCCACCTCCGCCTCATATGGACATCCCTCATAGTCCATGGCGGCATTCACAACAAGTTCTATGATGGCCTTCTCATCAACCCCAATGGAAATGGATGTTTCTTTTTCAATATGGATTGTCATTTCGTTCCCCTTTTTTCATACTTTGTGCGGTTTTTCTCCCCTCCCCTTTGGATCTGCATCCTGCGGACCACGGGGCTCTTGCCGCGCTGTTTCCTGCTCTCATATGAATCATACGCCATGACGATCTTCTGTACAAGCGGGTGCCTTACCACGTCGTTGCTTGTAAGGTAGGAAAACCCGATCTCATCGATCCCGGAAAGTACCTTGACCGCCACATCAAGCCCGGACGGCTGCCCCGCCGGGATATCCTTCTGTGTCAGGTCGCCCGTGATGGCAACCTTTGAGCCAAAGCCAATCCTCGTCAAAAACATTTTCATCTGCGCCGGTGTCGTATTCTGCGCCTCATCCAGGATGATGAACGCGTTGTCAAGCGTTCGCCCCCGCATGTAGGCGAGCGGTGCCACCTCGATCAGCCCCTTCTCGGCGTTCCGCAGGTAACCCTCCGCCCCCATGATCTGGTAGAGCGCGTCATACAAAGGCCGAAGGTATGGGTCAACCTTGCTCTGGAGGTCGCCCGGCAGGAAGCCTAATTTCTCGCCGACCTCGATTGCCGGCCTTGTCAGGATGATCCTGCCCACCTCATCGTTTTTGAATGCCGTGATCCCCATCGCCATCGCAAGGAAGGTCTTGCCCGTTCCCGCAGGCCCTATGCCGAACACAATCATCTTCTTACGGATCTGATCCACATACGCCTTCTGCCCGAGTGTCTTTGGCTTGACCGGCTTGCCGGAGACCGTATGGCAGATCAGGTCCTTGTCGATCTCAAGCAGCGCGTCCCCCTTCTCCTCCATGTTCAGGGAAATCGCGTAATTCACGCTCTGCTCCGTGATCTGCCCGCCCCCGTTTGCAAGGGCGGCAAGCTTTTGCAGCACCGCCACCGCCTTTGCGACAGGCCCCGGCTCCCCGACCACCTTCACGCCCCCTTCCCGCGAGAGCAGCGTGACATGGTATGTCCTCTCCAAAATCTTTGCATACGCATCGTACTCCCCAAATATTTTCTTCTCCTGTTCCGCCGGTATGTCAATTGTTACTTGTGTTATACTCATCTTCCTGATAAAACCTCCACTCCTCCGATTTGATCTTGCGGTACTCCCATGCGCTCTCATGAAAAACGAGCACTCCTTCCAATATGCATTCCGCCTCTGTAAAACGCGGGGACAGGCGCTTTTCTAAAATAATGGCCCCCTCCCGTTTCCTTTCCTCCAGATACCGCAACAAAAGCTCTGTGGCTGCAAGCTCCGCCTCCTTCTCCGTGCGCACGGCGGTCGCAAGCGTATATTCCCTCACGGTCGTTTTCGTCAAGGCAAGCGGGAGGTAAAAATTCTCACCGATGCAATACTGCCCTATTTCCGTTATTATATCACGATTCTGATAAGAATTACTAGGATTATATGAAAATATTTTTCTCCCATGAATTTCCA
>CAYMGZ010000164.1:0-6725 GCA_964390095.1 uncultured Lachnospiraceae bacterium
GAAAGTGTCGTGGAGATGCTGTTTTCCCCATGCCCCTGCACATTGTAGATTACCGGGAGATCCTCGTTTGTCACATATTGGATCGCGGAATTCAGACCGGTTTCAAGGGATATGCCCGTTGCCTGTTGCTGGAAGGTGTTATAATTGAACTCCCATACCACCGCCTCCCCGTTCGGCACATATTTTGCCTTGCCCGTTGCCTCGTTGACGACCAAAAAACTCTGATCCGTCACCGAATCCTGCACATACTGCGATGCAAACCCAGGGTGTAGCACCGGGTCTTTATACTCCACTTTTACAAGGCTGTTGTAATCGTCATATTTTGTAAACAGACCATCCAGATATGGGGAAGTCGAACCGTCTACTGCAAAATAATAGATGGTGATTTCCTCATCAAGTGATTTTAGCAGCGCGACCGTCTGGTCATCCAGACTGTATTTCCCGTCGTCCGTCAAGTCAAACTTTAAGTCAAGCTTTGTCACGATCAAATTCACCACGACCACGAGTGCCACCGCAACCGCGGAGAGGAGTGTCGCGTAGGCACCGCCCTTAAATTTCCTCGTTGTAAAGGAGTCTTTGATACGCCCGCGTTTTTTTTCGTTCCCTGCCATTTCATTCCCCCCTTTTCTTAGCTCCACCTTCTCTTTTTGACCGCCTGGACCGTCAAAAAGACAAAGAGCACACAGTAACTGATGTAGTAGACCACCGCCGCCACATCAAATTCGCCGTAGATGAAGTTGTAAAAGCGGTCGCTGATGGAAAACCAGCTAAATACATTGATGACCGCACCTTCCAAGGCTTCCGGCTTTGCGCGGTAAAGAAGGAAGAGTGCCAGTTCTAAGACAACGGCAACCGCCACGCCCACCGTGACATTATGCATGATGGCATAGCAGATCCCCGCAACCGCCAAAAACAGGATGGAAAAGACCAGCCATGCCGTTTTTGCGGTGGTCGGCATCAGCTCGGCGACCTGCGCGGCAAAAACCGAGACAATGACTACCACAAAGGTCATGATCGCCGCAAAGGCCTGACTCTCCGTGAGCGCAGAAATAAACAGCCCGATCGCCATATAGGCGGCACCCATCAGGAAAAATACAAGGATGCAGGCATATGCCCATTTTAGGTTGACCGTGCCATATTTTGTCATGATAAGCGGATAAAGGCAGGTGACCAACATGACAATCCCGAACATGGAAAGGACGGAAAAATACTTCCCCAGGATGATCTTTGTCACCGGGACCGGGCTTGTGTAAAGCAACTGGTCGGTTTTCTGCCTGTTTTCCTCCGCCATGGTGCGCATCGTTACCATCGGCACCAGCAGGATAAAAAACATCATCACGCCGCCCAAAGCGTAGCCAAAGTTCGTCCTTGCCCCATATAGGTTCTGCGCATAGAAATACAGCCCGATCAGCGCAAGGAAAAAAGCAAGGAACAGATACCCCACAATGGAGGTAAAATAAGCGCGCATCTCTTTTTTATATATTGCAAACATCTTTACTCCTCCTCTCCTGCGGCATCCGCTTTTTCATCCTCCGGATTTTCTTCCTCTGCCAAATCCCCCGGTACGGTCCCGCCTTCCTCCTTTGTCATTTCAAGGAAGATATCTTCCAGCGACATGTGGTCGGACGACATTCCAAAGATCGGGCAGCGGGCCGCAGCAAGGGCATAGAACACGTCCTCGCGTATGTCCGTGCGTTCTTTCGTTCCGGCTAAAACATCCAAAAGCCCCGCGGCACTGCCCGGTTTTACCGAAAGCTGGTCGATTTTTGCAACCGTGGCAAGTGCCCTGCGGACCGCGCCTTCCTCCCCCTTTACGGTAAGGTGCAGGCTCATCGTCCGCTCCAGATGCCCCGGCAGGTTTTCCACGCTGTCCATCACGACGAGTTTCCCTTTGTTGATGATCATGACCGTATCGCAGACTTCGCTGATCTCGGACAGGATGTGGGAGCTGATGATGACCGTGTGCTTCTTCGCCAAATCCTTGATCAGGTCGCGGATCTCAATGATCTGCATCGGGTCAAGGCCGACCGTCGGCTCGTCGAGGATGATGACTTCCGGGTAGCCAACGATCGCCTGTGCCAGCCCGACACGCTGCTTATAACCTTTGGAAAGATGCCGGATCAGGCGGTCTTCCACTTCCGCCACCTGCGCGCGCTCCATCACATCCGCAAGCATGGCCGCACGCCTTGCCCGCGGCACCTTCTTGATGTCCATCACAAATTTCAGATATTCCCGCACCGTCATGTCCGGGTAGACCGGCGGGAGCTCCGGCAGGTAGCCGATCGATTTTTTCGCTTCCTCCGGCTCCTCATAAATGTCAAAACCATTGATGGTGACACTGCCTTCCGTCATGGAAATATACCCGGTCAGCATGTTCATCGTCGTTGACTTCCCGGCACCATTTGGCCCTAAGAAACCTAAGATCTGCCCCTTTTCCACCGTAAAATTCAAATGGTCCACCGCCACGTGGCTGCCATATTTTTTTACGAGATTTTTTACTTCAATCAAAACCCCTTCCTCCTTTTGCCTTGCTTGAACTCTTTCGCATTATCGCACAAAATTGTGAAAACTTGCGGCGCATTATGTGAAAATCTTGTGAACATGTTCCTCGCGGCACTATTCCTCTGCACGGGTTCATCCAATCGGGCAGGAGAAAGTTTTCCTCCCCTACCCACCGCGCGGCCTGTGCGCCGCGTCAGCGGCACTTTTCCTCTGCACGGGTCTGCGCATAAAAACAGGAGCTGCCGCAAGCCCCTTGCGCAGCTCCCAAAATTTTCCTGTTATGCCCCGACCACTCCCTGCATATCGTACATCCCCGCCTTTTTCCCGACAAGGAATTTTGCCGCCTGCACGGCACCCGTGCCGAACACCTCGCGCGAATATGCCGTGTGTTTTAACTCAATCACCTCGTCACGGCCCGCAAAAATCAGCTCATGCTCCCCGACGATCGTGCCGCCGCGCACTGCCGATATCCCGATCTCTTTCGGGTCGCGCTCCTGCCTGCGCCCACTGCGGTCAAAGGTATAATGGTACTCCTTCCCAAGCGCGTTGTTCATGCGGTCGGCGAGCAGAAGCGCCGTGCCGGACGGCGCGTCCAGCTTCCTTTTGTGGTGGCGCTCCACGATCTCCATGTCAAAGCCTGCTTCCGCAAGGATCTTTGCCGCCGCCTCCGCAAGCTTCGCAAGCGTGTTGATGCCAAGCGACATATTGGCGGAGCGCAGGATCGCGATCTCCCCCGCCGCCGCCTCAATTGCCCCAAGCTGTTCCTCCGAAAAACCTGTGGTGCACAAAACAATCGGGAGTTTACGCTCCGTGCAGACACTTAAAAGCTCCGTCAACCCTTTTGGCGAGGAAAAATCAATCACGACATCCGCCGCGATGCCGCATTCCGCCAGATGCTCATATACCGGGTAAGGGTTCTCCCTGCCCTCAAGTGGCATCAAGTCGATCCCCGCCACAATCTGCATGTCCTCCTCGTTCTTTATTATGTCCGAAATTACCTGCCCCATCCTGCCATTGCAGCCGCGCATGATTACGTTTATCATTCTTCCCTCTTTTCTGCATACCGCAGATGCCTGCGGTACCGCGTTGCCCAGGGAAATGGGATTTTTTGCCATTTCCCTCCTTCATATTTTTATGCTGTACACACCGCTCCCTCTGGTGTATGCAGTTTATCCGACCACCTTTTTCGCCGGCGCATGCGGTTTTTCCACTGCCCCTATGCCAACAGCCCAACCTTCTTAAGCTCCGCACGCGGTTTTTCCACTGCCCCTATGCCAACAGCCCAACCTTCTTAAGCTCCGCGCGCAGTACTTCTGCATGTGCCTCCTCCATCTCGGTGAGCGGGGCGCGCAGCGGCCCTACCCCAAAGCCCATCATGTTCAGCGCCGCCTTGACCGGGATCGGGTTGACCTCCGAGAACAGTGCCTTGACAAGCGGGAAATATTTTAACTGGAGTTCCAGGCTGCCCTTCGTGTCGCCCGCCAGATATTTGGCAACAATATCATGCGTCGCGCGCGGTGCCACATTGGAGAGTACCGAGATCACGCCCTTGCCGCCGAGCGAGAGGATTGGCACGATGATGCCGTCCTCGCCCGAATACAAATCAAGCGCGCCCTCGCAAAGCTGCATGGTCTGTGTAGCCTGGCTGATGTTGCCGGTCGCCTCCTTCATCGCCACAATATTCTCCACATTCTTTGCCAGATACGCGGCAGTCTCCGGCTGGATGTTGCAGCCCGTGCGCCCCGGCACATTGTAGAGGATAATCGGGAGGTCAACGGCGGCGGCAACCTTGCTAAAATGCTGGATCAGCCCTTTCTGTGTCGCCTTGTTATAGTACGGTGTCACGAGCAACAGACCGTCCGCACCGTCCGCCTGCGCCTGCTTTGAGAGGTAAACCGCCGTCTGTGTGCAGTTTGAACCCGTTCCCGCGACCACCGGCACGCGCCCCCCAACATGCGCCACCGTATAGCGGATGCACTCGATATGTTCCTCGTGCGTCAGGGTGGATGCCTCCCCCGTTGTCCCGCAAATTATGATGCTGTCCGTGCCGTTCTCGATCTGGAAATCAATCATTTCCCCCAGCTTATCAAAATTTACTTCCCCATTCTCCTTCATTGGCGTGACAATCGCCACACCCGCGCCTTCAAAAATTGCCATACTTTCCCTTCCTCTCTTTCTTTGCTTGAACCATCCGCCTTTTTGTTTTCCTGCACCATAAGCGGGAAGGCTTCCCCGCCATATGGCGTATGCACAGCGCATAAAAAAGAGTAATCCTGCACGGACGACCTGCGCATAAAAAAAAGCCGACATGGATTGCCGACTGAAACACTGCCCCATCCCCCCGGATGAAACAATTTGCACTGCTTTCTTGAGATTGACAGTACCTTCTTTTCAGTAGCTCCCCACCATAAACGGAACAAAACGTCCTTTTACAATGACAGTGACCGGATTCTTCATCCTGCCCCCAGTATGTGAAGTCTCAGGAACCCCACACCTTCGGCATCTCATCCTTTCTTCTGCATTCCCCTATGCCTGACATATCCTGCAGTCTACTCTTAATCGATGCGCCTCTACTTCTATGCATTATGTGTTTCTATCTTACCATTCCATGTCTGCCTTGTCAACAGCTAATTTTCTTATCCCGCAAAAAAATATGCGGGAAGCGGACAACAAAATCGAAAATGAAATCCTATATGCACACGCATATTGTATGCGCACGGCATATTGTATGCGTATGGCATACTACCTCCGCACTGGTTCCATTTTCGATTCTGCGGGCAAAACGGGTGGAATGGGCATCCGCCCGTTTTGCTTTCACACCTCGTTTGCTTCCTCCCCTTCCTCCTCTTTTGCCGAAGCAACCGGTGTTTCCTCCTTCTCGATCAGGTCGAGCTTGCTGACGCTGACCTCATAGGCCACACGCTTCTCAAATTCCGTCTCGCTGAGCTTTTTCTGGTACTCCCTGCTCTGGATACGCCCCTGTACCTGAAGGTGGGCACCCACCTCAAACGTATCCGCAAAGCGCGCGTTGCGCCCCCAGCAGATGCAAGGGATATAGTCCGATTTGCCGTAAGGACGGTTCACCGCAAGCAGGATGTCCGCGATTTCCCTGCCAAGCGGGGTCTTGCGGTATACCGGTGGTTTGCATACAAAGCCGTCGAGCTGTATGTAGTTCGGCTTATGCTCATCCTCCCCGTGCTCCATGATCCTTACCTCCCGCGCAAATACGGAAAGTACAAGACGGTTTTTGTTGTCCTCGTGACGGTTGTAAGAACGGAACTGCCCGTTGATCTCCACAAATTTACCCTCGCAGGATTCCTTCACATTGATCAGGCGCTCCGATACCATGACCGGGATAACATCATACGTGTCACTTAAACGGTTCACCGAGATTTCCATCAGGTAGAACCCTTCCCCAAAAACGTCATGGCTGTAGGTGAAATCCCCTATTACTTTACCTGCCACGGTCACTTGGTTGTTGTCAAATACTTTATCTGTCATATTTACCCTCTCTTTCCTTTGGTTCGTTAGAATTTCCTCTAAACAAAGTATTCTCACGTGCATTATTATATGTGGAAAAAATTGGAATTTCAAGTCCTTCTCATCGCCTTTTTCTCCATAAAAAACGCATTCCGTAACTTTATTCGACGCAATTCTCCGCAAAGTATTTTTTTTTCCTGTAATTCAATATTATTATACACCATTCGCGGTCGAAAAGGCAACATTTTTTCGTCTTTTTTCACACTTTTTTGCTATTTTTCATGATTTCGGCTTTCTTTTTGATACATTTCATTCAATTTAGCCGATATGTGATGGAGAAATATACCAATTCTATTTTTCCCCTCCCTCCTTCCTATATCATATTGTTCACTTTTTGTTCTTTGGAAACCGAAATTTCAGAAAAACTATACAAAATTTCCTCCCCGCCCGAAAAAAACTTGTAAAATCGGCATAATATGGTATGATTTGAAATGGCGGGTTTTTATATAAACTATAATAGAATCGAGGAAACTTATGAAAATCAAACGTGAAGACATCCGTAACATTGCGATCATTGCCCATGTTGACCATGGCAAGACAACATTGGTGGACGAGCTTTTAAAACAAAGCGGCGTGTTCCGCACAAACCAGGTCGTGGAGGAGCGCGTCATGGATTCCGGCGATATTGAGAAAGAGCGCGGCATCACGATTCTCGCAAAAAACACTGCCATCAATTACGGCGG
>CAYMGZ010000165.1:0-6718 GCA_964390095.1 uncultured Lachnospiraceae bacterium
CCGAAAGCCAATCGTTTAATTGTTGGTTTAGTTTTGATGTATTATGCCGAAAATCTTTTAAGTCGTTCACCGTATATGGAGTTCCATCCTGCTTACATGCATACGACTGTAAAATATATTTCAATGAGCATTCCAAAACATAACCACACAGATAGCAACAATTGTAATACTCGCCTTTTTCATACAAAATTCTGGAATCCCGGTACATCCGTTCTAATGTTTTTAAAAAATCAACTGGTTTCATTTGTGGCATAATGCATTTCCTCCTATGACAAATAGTCTCCGATATAAGATCTTTGCGCTTATTATATCACGGATTTTCCGGGAATGGAAGAGAATTTCCATTGTCCGCAAAAAAATATAAGGGGCACAAAACACCGTGGCTGACCGGCTTTTTGCGCCCCGCTTCCCTTCATGGGATCTGAGAAATTTTCCTTATTGATTTCTTCCTTGTCTTTTATCGCCCCAAAAAGTATCGTTCCAAAATTATCGTTCCAAATTAATTATTCCAAAAACAGATCAACGCACCGTCCGGATCAGCGTTTCATAGCCCAATTGCCGAAGTTCCCGCTGTGCCTTGCGCGCATCTTTCTCATCCTCAAAATACCCGGTGACCACCGCGTAGAACTTTTTATAGAGCTGGATCATTGCCGGGAAACCATCCCGTTCCATCCTGCGCTTTTGGCGCAGCGCGTTCTGGTAATTGCGGTACAGCCCTGTCTGGATCATGTAGCAAGGCTTGCAGTCATCATTGTCGTCATCGTCATCATCATCGTCGTCAACGCAGACACAGCGCCCTTGCGAGCGTCTTCCAACCCTGATGTCATCCTCGCCATCGGACGGCATCATGCCGTTTGGTGCAATGGCATCCTGTGTGCTCTCCTGCGTCTTCCAATCTTCCGACGGAGCCCCCGGTGCAGAGACCTCCATGCCGGAAACCGGAGCAACGGAATTTTTGGCCAATGTATTCGTTATTGCAGCTGCATTCGTTTTTGCCGCTGCACCTGCCATTGCTGCCGCCGCCACGGGGTCAAACGCGCTGTTTTTCCGGGAAGCCGGGTTTGCATAAGTACCGGAAGGCTGCGAAAACGTACCTGCCGCCATCCGTCCTCCAAAAACATTTCCCGCCATCTTGGCATTCTCTGCAGATGCCGAAGCCATGACCGCCTGCCCTGCCGCATCCGTGCGCGCCGTCTGACTTGCCGAAGCCACCAGCCCGTTATCCTGCAAAGTATTTAAAATCGCATAAGCGATGGCCTGTGCCATATCGTCAAAATTCTCGTCAAAAATCGCGTTGTCCGTATCGCTGTCAATAAACCCGGCCTCAACGAGGAGTGCCGGCATCTGTGTACGCCGCAGCACCGCAAGGTCGCGCCTTACTTCCGTGCCGATATTTTTAAACCCAACCTCCGCAAGTGCCTCGTTGATTGCATCCGCCATCTCCTTCTTCAAACCACTATTATCAAAAACCAGCGTCTGCACCCCGTTGTATTGATTGCGGTACTCTGCCGCGTTGCGGTGGAAGGAGACAAACAGATCCGCCCCTGCCTCGTTCGCAATCTGTGCCTTGCGCAGCGGCGAATCATAAACATCCTCCACGCGCGTGTACCCTACATCCACCCCATTGTTTTGTAAAATTTCCCCGACGGCAAGCGCAAGGCGCAGAGTATCGTTCTTTTCCTTGCGGTTTCCATCCGATGCCCCGTTGTCGTAGCCGCCGTGACCGGCATCCAGATATACGGTATAAGCCATAATTCTCCCATTTCCGCAAAATTATGTGGCCGTTTTGCGGAAAAAATGTTTTCTACACAGCATATGCAGGACATGGAAAATGGTGCTTGCCATACAGAAAATATTTATTAATCATGGATCAATTCATCCCCCAAGGGCATTTTCCCCTACATCAATACTTTTTTCCATATATCCGCATGTAAACGGAAAAAAATCAAATTTTTCCGTGCCGGTATGGACTGCGCCAAGCCTTTCATACCATGTGCGAAGCTTCCTGTTTTCTTCCACGATGCCAAGCTTTATTTTTTCGCAGCCGAGGTTTTTTGCAGTCAACAGCGCGTGGGAAAACAAAATTTCCCCGATGTGGCGATGACGGTATTTTGGCAAGACACACAGGTTATTTAACTCACACTCCTTTTCTGTCTCTTTGTGCAGTGAATAATACCCCACAATCTTTTTTGCATCGTCAAAATACCCCACCATCGGCCTGCCTTCCTCATATTGCCACAAAAGCCGTTCTTTTGTGGTCGCAAACGCGGTAAAGCGGGGCGCGTTTTCCTCGGTAAATCCATACTCCTTTGCAACCGTCAGAAAACTTTCCCGGATCACTTTGACGCAGGTCTCTATTTCACATTCTTTTATTGCGCGGATCATCCCGTTCCCCCCTCTTTTCCGGTATATGAAATCCCAGTTTAAAAAAGCAGTTCAACATCAACCTGGTACACATCATCAATCATAATATAATCCACCCCATATTGAACACATTTTTCAAGCATCTTGGCATTATCCTCCCGCACCATCTCTATCGTACAGTCTTCGTCTTCCCCCCGGTCTTCGATCACACTTGCAAACTTCCGGATATCGTCAAAGTGGGTTTCAATATATTTTTCACTCATCACCAGACAATAAAACCGGATATTTTCTAAATATTCCTCTTCGAAATCCTCTGCCCACCCAAAGGGAATATAACATCCTTCCACCACAAGGTTCTGCCCGTTTTCTATCGCTGTCTTGATCATCTCGCGCACGATGGGCCACAAATATCCGGTCAGTGCCCCGTCATCGCTCACCGGGGTCAGGGATGTGTACCCGCTGCGGATCAGCCCCATTTTCAGATGGTCAATGGAAAGATAGGGATATTTATATTTTTCAAGCAATCTTTGGGCAAGTGCGGTCTTTCCTGTATGCGATGCACCGGTTATCAAAATTACCATTTTTGTTTCCTCCATTTCTCTTAGGGGTTTCCATGTCTTTTAACTGAAAACCTGCCCTCCCAAAACGCCTCCAGCACGCGGTTAAATTCCTGCGGCACATCCATATTGGCGCAATGCCCCGCGTTTTTAAAAATAACCAAATGGCTGTCCGGCTCTTCTTCCTGCCACGCTTTCACTGCGGCAATCTCCGCCGGAATGTCAAACTCCCCGCAGCCAATTAACAGCGGGTACGCCCGTTTTCCGGTCCGGTATTGGTTTACCATGTGGTTTAAGGATGCCAGATAGCGGAATGACTTCTTTTTAAACCGGAGGTTCATCTGATAAAAATCATCCTGTGCCTGTGTGGTATGCGCCGATATTTTCTTATTTGCCTTTGCGAACCATTTCACCGAAAACACGGCCTTAAACATCATGCCCATCTGCGCCGCCGCATTTTCTTTTTGCATTCCCTTGTCAAAATGGTTGATATTATACCCGCCGAAACAGGCGAGGGAGCGGACGGCATCCGGATAATGGTTGGCAAAGTCCTGCGCCAGGACCGCCCCTAAGGAAACACCAACGACATGGAGTTGATCCACCCCCTCCTTTTCCATGATCCTGCGGATCCAGCCGGACATTTTATCAATATTATCCCCTTTTTTCGTGTCGGTGGACTGTCCATGTCCGATCATGTCAACCAAAAGAAGGTTATATTTATCCTGCAATGCTTCCACCTGCGCCGAAAACATTTCATGTGTGACAAAGGCCGCATGGAGAAAAAGCAGCCATTCCCGGTGTTTTCTTCCGGTGATATAATATGTAATAGGAGAATCTGCTAACTTATATTGATCCATAATGTTCCTTTCTAAAAACAAGAAACTTAATTTCGGGGTTTATTTTTACCACTCATTCACATTTGGTCTTGGAACCCGCCACCACTGTTCAAAATCCAGTGTGTACCGCGATAAAACATTGCTGATATCCGTCGGGATTTCCCAGCAGAGGATTCCCAAAAAATATTCCACAAAAACTTTAACATCCTCGAATTCCTGCGAGCGCGCCGCCGCTTTCCCAAGGCTTACCAGCTTTTTCGTCTCCTCCGAAATCTTTTCCACAAAATCCTCCAGCCTCCGGTTACACGGAAACAAAATTTCATTTTCCTGCAAAACCATGCGGTACACGCTGTAAATCACCTCCCCCACGGCATGCAGCTTCATGTAACCATCCAACGGGCAGGCTTGCAGGAAATAATAATAATTCAGCCAGAAATCCGCGTAGAAGGAAAGCATTTTTTCTTCTTTTTCCTTTTTTTGAAAGACCGGGATTTTTGCCACGATTTTAGGGATTTCCTCGTCTTTTGTAAAAAGTACCCTCGCGCCCAAAAATGCATTCCTTGCCGGCTCACTCCCCTTTTCTGCCGCATCGGCAAGAAATGCCTTTGTCATATATTTCACGTCAAAATATCCGCCCTCATAGGTGCAATATCCTGTGATCGTTTCCACCGCCGTGCGGTTTTTTACCCGTCTGGCGTAATCTTCTTCCGTAACCACCACCATTGCGTCCAGGTCCGAATCCGGGCGCTCGCAGCCCTTTGCCACGGAGCCGCCAAAAATCAGTGCGGTCACTTCCCCCCGGCCGGAAAAATAATTTTTTAAATTTTCAAGGGATTCTTCATGATGTTTGTACATGATTTTCCTCCATTTATTTTTGTGTTTTACATAAATATTCCCGACTGTTTTGCCTTTTATCAATTTCCCCTTCTTTCGCAGGTCGTCTTCACGGACTGCCATTTTTCCCACAATATTTCTTTCTGCGCAATACCAAACTGCAATATGTTCCATAGGGAATCCACCGCATATGGACCATAGGTCTGCATATAGGAAATATGCATGAAAACGGCTCCATGCCAAATCAGGTCATATTCCTGCCTTGTCAGAGTACATGCCAAGGTGGGATTTTCTTCCCTGCCAAGATAATACCCACACAAAAAAGCAAGTGCCAGATCAAAACGGTAGTGCATTTCCCCTGTGTCATGGTTAAAATCGACAAATTGCATGATAAATGCCCAGCCAAGGTCAAGGTGGCGGCTGCCGATGCCCGAATCGTCCAAGTCAATCAGCACGGTCTTGCCATTTTCCCTGCGCATCGCATTGTGTGGGCCTAAATCGCTGTGGACCAGGCACTGGCCTAAGGTATAAAAATCTGGCAGCCCGTCAAGCAACGCATCGAACGCGGGTTTCCATGGACGGTCCGCGAACCACGAATAAAATCGATCCCTGCTGCAATCGAGCGCGCAAAACGGAAGAAAATCCCCCATGCGGTCTGTTCCAAACGAATGCAGCCGCCGCGCCAGACACCCAAGGTCATACTCATCCTCCGGCGTTTCGCAAAGCATCCTGCCGTCAATGCACTCCATCATATAATAATAAAAACCGCCCGCGTGGAGATAGCGTTTTTGATCCGCCGTACACAAAAGCCTGGGCGCGATTCCCTTCTGATTTCCAAGAAATTCATGCATGGAAACATTCCCATCGATCACCTGTTCTTTTTTCGTGTCCGGAATCCCTTTTAAAATATATTGCTTTGTTCCCGATACAATCCGGTATACCCTGCGCTCTGTCTCCTCGTGGTAGATTGCAGAAAGTGAGGCATCCGGAATGTCCCAGCAGCGTGCGAGGGATTCCACCTCCATTTTCTTATTTTCGTCAGATTCCATATTTTCCGTTCCCCATCATATGTTTTATCGTGGGATTATGAATAACCATATCAAGATGTGTTTCAATCCCATCAACCAAAACTATCCGATCAGTACCGTTTTTCCCTGAAATGCAAACCCGTATTTGCGGATGCGTTCCGCCGGGATGCCTTCCGCGGTGAGGTTTGCGGCATAATTCATTTTTTCAATTTGCCGTAATGCCATCTTAACCGTGTCCTCCAAGCTTTTTTCCTCCTCATCGTCAAACACTTTAAATTCAATGATGATGGCCGGGTCTTTCTGGTTGTCCGGGTTGGGTTTTATCATCACGTCATAGCGCCCGAAACCGCTTTCGCGGTTGGAGGTGACTGTGTAGCGGTCGGACAGGTCCACCATCAGCCCCAAAACAAACCCGTGGTAAAAACGCTCCGGTTCCACGGTTTTTGACGGCCGTTTCCCGGAATCAAAGTAACTGAAAGTTGTCAGCGCAATTTCGTTCATGTAGCGGTTCATTGCCTTTTTATCGTCCAGAAGGAGCGCTTTCACGAAATCATTGTAGTGAGTGTCCGGATTTTTAAACCAGCCTTTGATCATGGTCTTGAACATCCGCTCTACTTCATGGTTGGTCAGTTTTAAATAATATTCATCGTCTTCCGTTTCCGGCGGCATGGTGTGTTTTTCCACTTTTAAATACCCACTCGCAAGTAATAGGCTCCAGATTGCGGATTCATCTTTTTCCAATTGGTTAAAAACAATCTGCTCGTCAATTTGGGTGTGGAGCGTACCGCCTTTTAACAATATCTCTATTGTTTGTTTGGTTTCCGGGTTTCCTTTTTGGATCAATGTACTGACAAGGCTGTTACTGCTGGTGTTTGCCCAGTAGGTACTGAATTTTCTCCAACGAAGGAAATTTGTAATGGACCATGGGTTATAAATATCCGTCCGGTTTCCGAATGTAAATCCGTCATACCAGTACTTAACTACCTCCTCCTGATCCGAAAGGTCAAATTCAGAAAGGGCATCCGAAACTTCTTCCTGTGTAAACCCAAAAGAATCTGTGTATTGGTTCGTTGTAGTTGTTACGACCGTTAAGTTGTTC
>CAYMGZ010000166.1:0-3384 GCA_964390095.1 uncultured Lachnospiraceae bacterium
CATACTTTGGTAATTTAGGATTAACAGAAATAGAAAAAGAACTAAATAATCTTATTGAAGATTCAAATATGTCTTACTATCTATTTAGACAAATAGAAAATAATTATTGTTTAAGAGATGCTAATATAAAAACAGAACTTTTAAAAACTATTCAAAGCACATTATCTACATACTTTTTTGCTAAACTTGAAAAAGAAAAATTATCTAATAGTATGACTAATGAAGAAATGATAGATTTAATAAACTCTTTTGAAAGACAAATAATAACAGAAAAAATTATAAAACAATTAGGACTAAATAGTGATAATTATATTAATCTAGATAAAGTACTAGAAGAATTTAAGAAGAAAAAAGAAGAATTTATGTTAAAACTAAAACAAGCAGAAATTGGAATCAATAAATAACATTCATTAATTTAAGTAAAAAAATTTTATCAACTTATATTTTTTTGCAAAATTCAACAGCGAGACCCATAGCTCAACAACCGGAAAACGGTGCAATTCCCTATCGAGTCGCACCGTCTCCCCCTTATTCCCAATCTTCCCCGGAAAAATCCCCTTCCCCGAACTCTTCTTCCTCAAATCTCTCCTCGAAATCCCCCTCCCGTTCCCTCTCTTGTTCCCACTCCTTCTCCGACATCCGGTTCCTATGCCATTCCCATCCTTCTTCCTTCCCATGCCCAAGGCGCACCACCAGTTCATCCCCACCCCCAAGGTCAAACCCGGCCGTAACCTTTTTCCAGCCAGCAAGCTTCCTCCCAAACTTGCCGCATTCCATATACCAGTACACGGTATCCTTAAAATCCCTGCTCATTTGTGCGCCATCCCCCACCTGCTGCCAGATTTTAAAGACAAGCGGTTTCAGATCCTGCACCAGATTTTCCCGGACCGGGCACCAGGCCATCCCGCCATTTTCCCCGCAGTCTTCCATCCGCTGCTCCTGCGGCTTTGCATCCCGCAGGAAAACCTGCATTGCATAAGCACCGTTCCCCACATAGGAAAATTCAAAATATATGCTTTCCGGCTCTTTTGTAATCCCCCCAAGCAGCCCATCCATATACACGGCAAATTCCCCCATCATCTCCGCCTTGGTAAATACCGTGAACAAGTCCGCCGCCGTCTTTCCTTCCGTATACGCCGACTGCAAAAAAGCCTCCCTGCCATAGCAGTATTCCAGCTCGCCGCTAAAACGCGAAATACTCAATTCCCCCTCATAGCTCTCCACCGCCACAACCTTTGAAAAATTAAACATCTTAGCAAGCAGTGCCGCCAGATTTTCCTGACTCATCATACGGATGATATCGTAATAATAATAGGTTCCGCTCTCACCGACCGCGACAATCCTCGGAAGCGCCTCCCCCTCCGGCCCTGTCAGGCCGCCCCAGCCAAAATGCCCGACCGCCCAGTGTTTTTCCTTCACCTTGCGGTGCAATTCCTCCTCCCGGCACTCGTAGCTTGACGGCCAGTCCAGCGCACGGAATGAAAGCCCAAAACCAAACGGCTTCATGGAAGCGTAAAACACATGGTCTTTCTTCACCTGCGTGTCATTTTCCCCGAAGCGCAGCACACAGTAGCACTCCGGGAGAAAACCGCCGTACTCGCGGTAAAAACGCCGGAGCGCGTTCTCTCCTCCCTCTGCCAATTCCGCCCCCGTATCTCCCGCTCCCTTAGCAGATTTCCCCCTCCCGGTATCCTTCTCCTCCCAAGGGTATCCTGCCGCATACGGAAGCAAACCATGCCCACGGTACAGCGCATCTTGTTTCAACGCTTCCAAGATCCGCTCCGCCTTTTTTTCATCCGTCATCCCCTCAAGGGAAAAGCTTGCCCGCAAACGGGGCGCAGGGCGTTTCATTCCCTGCAAAAATTCCCGTGCCATGCGTAGCTTATTCTCCTGCAAAAGTATATTTTTACACTCTATCCGTCCAAACACCGCCGTATGCAGTTCCTCCCAGCCAAAATCCTTTTGGCGGAAAATGGAAAAACCACCCTCCCTGACCACCGCCCGGAAACACAATTCCTCATCTTCCACATAAAGCATACCGCAAAAACGGTTTCTTTCGTCCTCCTTTGCATCCCATAGGAAATTTACCGTTTTCTCCTCCTCCTGCCTATTCCCCACATACCTTTTTGACTCCGCCGCCCTCTCCAAACTAATATGGTGCGAATAAGAGCCTGCCGGAGCCTTGCCCCCTGCAGTCTCATCTTCCTCTCCCGCCACCAAAAGCCTTGCGATCACCGGAATGCTGACCGGGGCGAGCGGCAGATGCGCAAGCAAGCGCCTGGCAAATTCCTGTGCCTCTTCACAATCCTCTGCGGAAATTCTGGTAACAGCAAGCAGCAATACCAACCCCTCCGTGCGGGGAATGGCGAGCAAGGGCTGAATTGGCATCCAGTGAGAACATACCAACCCCTCCGTATCGGAAATGGACTCTGCAAATGATTTATATTCCGCAAAATCATACACCGGCCGGAATATTTCCTCCCCATCCAAATAATAACGCACATAATGCAGATAGAATTCCGCCCGGAAATCCTTCCCGTCCGGCAGCGTGAATTCTACCCCCGGCACAATCTTCCCTTCGTCATCCGCAAAAAAACGGCAAAATTCTGGAATCGGCATTTCCCCCGAAACCAGCATTTCCTCCAGAATCGACATTTCCCCCGGAACCGGGTTCTTCCCTGGTACCATGTTTTTTCTGGTTTCCAACTGTTTCTTCATTTCCTCCCCTAAGTCCTTTGTAAAAAGCTTCTGCCACCGCCTGGACGGCTGATACAGATACTCCATATATGCAGGCAGGGAAGCATTCGCCCCGACCATATATTCCCGGCGGAATTTCCCCCTTCCGGTGATCCGTGCGCTCCGGCAGCCAAACCCCCGCATCAGGAAATAATGCCAAAAGTCCTGACGGTAGAGGACTTTTGGATAACCTTTATAAAAGTCTGTACAAAAAATTACATCTTCCCTGTCAGGGCATTCCTCATCCCCATCTATGTGGAATGTGTCAGAACATGCGGCTTTCCCGGAACCCTCCTCCGGATGATCCTCCGCCCGATACACCTCCCGCAATATCCCATCCTCAAAATACGGTGCCACCTCCGGCACATTCCCGTGCATATCCCGGATGATGCGGCTGTAATACAGGGAATGGATCATCTCCTCGGTCATCACTTCGCCCTGTTCCTTCCCCCATGCCTGCTCCCGCAATCCCTCTTCATCTGCAAAAAATTCCATCAGGCGCTTTGCGAGCGATACAGGCATCACGGAGCGCCCAAAGAGCTGCAGCTCCAATTTCCCAAACAATTCCGGCAGATAACGGATTTTCTGCCATTCCTTTCTTGCAAACAGCTCGCGCACGCGCTCCTTCGTCCCCTTGGTTTCCTCATA
>CAYMGZ010000166.1:3394-6664 GCA_964390095.1 uncultured Lachnospiraceae bacterium
TGTCCGAAATGATCCGCATCATGTCTTTATACCATTCGCTGACCATTTTCGCCCTGCCTTCTTCCCCGTATAAAGCTTCCTCAATATCCGGATACCGCGCAAGGATTGCCTGTTTTAGCGGCTCGTAAAGTTTCCGCGTGCTCGTATGCTCCGAACCGTGCAAACCATAATCCTTGTAAATATATTCCAGAACGCATTCCGGTACATCTTCCTCTTCCCGGATCCAGAAAGCATACAAATCAAGCAGGCATACGCTCCTGCTCCCCGGATAAATCTCATGCCTTCCTTTGCCTTTTAATTCATACAAATAATTTACAACCCCGCCATGTAAAAATTCTTTCCAGTCCTCTTGGTTTTGCCGTGTCAAAAGTCCCCGGCTATGATATTCCCGCAGACGGATATAGTCCGCAAAGGAGCGCAGGCGCACCTGGTTTTCCGGCTTGCCCAATGCCCCGGTTGGCAGGCTGTACTGCGTCTGTTGCATATCCCAGATGGAAGCCGCAACCTCACGGGCATAGAAATTTGCCGCCCGCTCCTCGGACCTTCGGGAATGCAGCACCAGCGCATAAGCAATGGCAAGTTCCAGCAAAAAACCGCTGGGCATCTGGACCATGCTGTAGTTATCCTCCGTATGGAAGCCTTCCAAAATGCGCAGCATCCCGTCCGCAAAGCTCTCCTGATATTGTTCCCTTAAAAAATCCTCCGACAGGAAAAAGGCTTTCCAAACATCCGCTTTGCGGAATTTTTTCGGATCGTTTAGGATTGCAGAAAACTGCATAAGTGCGCCGGAATGCATACTTTTTTCAATTTCTTCCTCCTTCGCCTGTGAGAGACGCTCAAGCAAGGAAAGGGAGGGTTCCTTCCCATCCTGCCTCCCGTCCTCCTGCAATTCTTCCTGCACGGCAGGCTGGCCTTCCTCCCCACTTTCTTCCCGTTTTTCATGCCCATGCCCTGTCCGGACATCCTCCTCGGTTTTCCCCGGTTTTTCAGCCCCATACGGAAAACTTGCAGCATCCCCTGTCCGCACCACATTCCCTGCCGCATACGCCAAGGCTTCCTGATACGCATCATGTAACAGCACAAACCCCTGTGGGTCCTCCTCCGGGTGGCACTGTTTTGCCATCGCCGAGTACGCGGCGCGGATCGCCCTTTTATCCCTTGTCGGCGCTATGCCGAGCACATTCCAGATTCCATTCATTTTGTTTCCCCCTAATGATTCAAAAATATCTGTTACCTGCCCCCTATTATAGCCGTTTTAGCGCTATAAAACAATATCCTTCCTTGACATGATTCTCAAATTAAAGATATACTCTAAACAACATTTTTTAAAATTTCATGCAAGCAAAAGCATTGTTTTACGGGATATAAAGTGAAGGTGCATGATGGCAAAACAAAAAAAGGGGGTGCGTCCGTGCAGGATGAACACATTGTAGCACTATACTGGCAGAGGGACGAATCTGCCATCCAGGAAACGGAGCAGAAGTATGGTCCATACCTAACCAAAATCGCTTATAACATCCTCTCCGATTTGGAGGACAGCAAAGAAAGTGTCAATGACACCTACATGAAGGCATGGAATTCCATGCCACCGCATAAACCGGAGATTCTTTCCACTTATCTTGGGAAAATCACAAGGCAGGTCTCGATTGACATTCTTAGGAAACGGAGCAGCCGAAAGCGGCAAACTTCGGAATACGCCATATCGCTTGACGAGATTGGCGACTGTATCCCGGCAGGTGAGACACCGGAGCAGGCAGTGGAACTACAACTTCTGGCAAAGGCGATTGCCTCCTATCTTTGCACCCTGTCGCCCCAGGCACGCAATACCTTTGTCGGCCGATATTATTTCATGGACTCGATTAGGGACATCACAGAATACTACGGCATGAGCAAATCCAAGGTCGAAAGTATGCTGCACCGCACCCGCAAAGGCTTGAAAGCCTATTTGGAAAAGGAGGGTTATACAATATGAAACAAGAGAAACTGTGCGACGCTATGAACCTGCTTCCGGACGATATCATCCATGAAACGGAGACAGTCCGGACACGAAAGAAACGCCGCAATAAAATGTGGCTGAAATGGGGATCTGCCGCTGCCTGCGTGTGTCTGGTGGCAGCCGGTATGATGCATACGATTTCCCAAAAAGAGGGGGGCAGGACAATCCTGCAATGGTCTGATCATTTCCGGGCCGAGGACTATTTTAAATATAACGTTAACACCGATGCTACATCGTCATCCGAGCCAAACACCGACAGCATCAACCAGTATGCGGCATCCAGGTATTTCTCCGACTACCGGGCGCAGATGGAACAAAACGGTGTGATCCCCGTTATGCCAAACCATCCGCTTTATAGCTGCGTGGTGCACTATAACGAGGATGGCAGCATATTCAGCATTGCCCACGCATGGCATCAGCGGGGCGACACCTACAGCGACCTGACCATCACCATCGGGTATCAGGAGGTAGAGGCCATAAAAGACTGCATCTTTATTGAGGTGGATGAGAATGGGAATATCGTGGAGCCGGCTGTGACGGTGACGGAACGGGACGGCATCCAAATCGTGGCGGAGGGCAATGAGAACCGGGCGAAGACCATTACATTCCAGAACGATACGGCGTGGTACCAGATCGCCGGTTCCTGGGGGGATGGGTATGCGGCTATGGTGGCGCTGCTGGATTGGGTCTGGGAGCATCCCGTTGACTTTGGGATGTTCGCCATGGAGAAAGGTGTGGAGATTACGAACGTCAAGCTTACCGACTGTCCGGAAGCCTTTGCCAAACAAATCCCGGACTTTGGGACCCTTGGATATTTCCTCGGCGAGCATTACCTGCAGCTGAAAGATGGTGTACCGTATACCTTTGAGGGACACTACTATACCGGAATCACCCCGGAGCAGGTGAAGGATGGAAGTTATTTTCAGATGGACGGGTGGACAGAAATACACTGGTGCATTAACGCACAGCCGGACTACTATGATCTGGAAAACTGCATGGGCGACATCAAAAGATTAGAACAGGAACAAATTACCGAAGCGTTGACGGAAAACGGCAACTTCTCCTTCTTGCTGGATGGTGTGTTCATCAAGGTTTACTGCAAAGATGTGGCAGAAGCGTGGAAAGTCATAGAATCAATAAAATGATTTCCTTTGCCTGTGTTCTTGAAGGTAATTTTTTCGCATGCGCCCGTACTTGCCTATATTTTCGGCAGCCGCTGCCAATCACATTGTGCTACATAACGCTAGAATTTACTGTACTATACCGGACGAACG
>CAYMGZ010000167.1:0-6482 GCA_964390095.1 uncultured Lachnospiraceae bacterium
GATGATACCGATTTTTCCGCCATCCTTTCCGACCTGCTTACGGACTATGGTTATGGCGTTACCTGCGCCCAAAGCGCGTCCGAAGCGTATGACCTTTTGTCAAAACAAACATACCACCTGCTGCTTTTGGACATCAACCTGCCCGACGCAACCGGATTTTCCGTTTGCGAAGAATTGCGCCGTGTCTCCACGGTCCCGGTTATTTTCGCAAGTGCCCGGACAAGCGAGACCGACCGCGTCAACGGTTTTGAGATTGGGGGCGACGATTACCTGCCAAAACCCTACTCCATGAAAGAATTGCTCGCGCGGGTCAATGCACTGATCCGCCGGACCTACGGTTTTTTTACGGAAGAACAGGTGGTTTCCTTCGGCAGCATCACGGTCAACCTCACGGAGCGCACCGTGACGAGGGACAATGTGCCCATCTCCCTTTCCCTGCGGGAATTCGACCTGCTTGCCTACCTGTGCAGGCATAAAAATACTGCCCTCAAAAAGGATACACTTTTAAGCGGTGTCTGGGGGGCTTTCTCCTTGGTCGAACCTTCCACCCTGACCGTCCATATCCGCTGGCTGCGCGAAAAGCTGGAGGATGACCCTGCGAACCCCGTGTTTATCAAGACCGTTTACAAGGTTGGCTATATGCTGTCCATAAAAGGGGAAGCGCCGCCAAAGGGAGGCATGCCATGAAAAAACGCTTTTTTTCCATTGCCCTTTTGCTCTCCCTCCTGCTCCTTGCCGCCGCCGGCCTTTTATATTTTTCTGGCAGGGAGCTTTCACAGGAAGGTGGAACGGCGGATGCCCTGGTCGCGCTCAATGAGATCAAACAGCTTGCAAAATCCGGGAATTTTTCCCAGATAGAACAAAAAATCACCGTATTGCAGGAGGATCTGCGCAGCCTGCATCCTGCCGGCAAAGACCTGCGTTTCCCCGCCCTGTGTGCCGTCAGCATTTTTTGTTTTTGCGCGCTGCTTGCTTATCTGTATTTTTGTGTCCTCCGCCCGTTCCAAAAACTGGAACATTTTGCGGGTGAGATTGCAAACGGTAATTTCGACCTCCCGCTAAATTACGAGCGCTCCAATTATTTTGGCGCGTTCACATGGGCGTTTGACAGCATGCGCCGCGAAGTCACACGGGCGCGCGCCTGTGAGCGGGAAGCCGAAAAAAACCATAAGACCGTGATTGCCACCCTCTCGCACGACATCAAGACCCCCGTTGCCTCCATACGCGCCTATGCGGAAGGGTTGGAAGCAAATCTGGCAGGTTCCCCCGAGAAGCGCGCAAAATACCTTGGCATCATTATGAAAAAATGTGACGAGGTATCACGCCTGACCAACGATCTGTTCCTGCACTCGCTGACCGACCTTGACAAGCTGAAAATCTCGGCGGAGAAAATTGACCTGTGCGCGCTGCTAGCGGAAAGCATCGCGGAGATTGCCGCCGGTCAGGGTGATTTACATATCACGATGCCGCCCCATCCTGTGTATGTCCTTGCGGATAAAAACCGGCTTGTGCAGGTGGCAGAAAATTTGATTAACAACGCGCGGAAATATGCGAAAACAAAAATTGACATTTCCCTGCAGTTATGCGGACAGGAAGCGGAGCTTTCCTTCCGCGACTATGGGGACGGGATTCCTGACGAGGATATGCCGTTTATCTTCGGGCAGTTTTACCGCGGGAAAAACCGGGGAAATGAACCGGGCGCGGGGCTTGGGCTTTATATTGTGAACTATATCGTGGAGCAGATGGGCGGACGGGTGCTGGCACGGAACCTTGCGGACGGGCTGGAGGTGACTATAGTACTGCGGGTGGTTTCCTAATTTCCTTAAGGACTTCTTAACATCCTCTCTGCTAAACTATCCCCATACATACCACAAACCGAAAGGAGTCTTTATGAAAAACATCATCCTATCCGCAAAGGGGCTCTGCAAAAGCTTTGCCCACAACGGCGGGCAGCTCCACATCCTCTCCCATGTTGACCTCGCCCTGTACGAGGGCGACTTCACTGTGATCATGGGTTCCTCCGGCTCGGGCAAATCCACACTGTTATACGCGCTCTCCGGCATGGACCGGGCAAGCGCGGGCGAGGTGCTCTACGCCGGGAAAAACCTTGTAACCATGAAAGAAAACGCGCTCTGTGTGCTGCGGCACTCGGATTTCGGATTTATTTTCCAGCAGATCCACTTAGTCAGCAACCTGACCCTGTTCGAAAATGTCGCCGTCCCGGGCTACCTTAACAAAAAGCATTCTGCCGCCGCCGTGCGGGAACGCGCACAAAACCTTCTTAACCGGATGAACCTTGCCGCGGTCAAAACACACCTGCCCGCGCAAGTCTCCGGCGGCGAGGCACAGCGCTGCGCCATTGCGAGGGCAGTCATCAACGAACCGAAGCTCCTCTTTGCCGATGAGCCAACCGGCGCGCTCAACCGCAAAAACACGGTGGATGTACTAAACCTTTTGACGGAGCTAAACCGCGATGGACAAAGCATCCTGACCGTAACCCATGACATCCGGGTTGCCCTGCGCGCGACAAGGCTTTTGTATCTTTCCGACGGGAAGATCATCGGTGAGCTTACCCTCCCACCCTATCTTCCCGAACAGGAAAAAAACAGGGAAACACAGGTAAACGCTTGGCTTACCTCGCTGGAATGGTGAGGTGGTAAAAAATGGAAATCTTGATTTTAATGAAAGCAAACCTGCGCCGCAGACGGGGCGCTTATCTTGGCATCATGCTCTTAACCATCCTGATCACATGCTCGGCAGGCGCGATCCTCAGCGTGATGGACAATTCCGCTAAAGCTCTTGACAAGGCGCTGGAATATGCGGATTCCGGGGATATTGCCGTCTTTCTCTCCCCCGATGTGCTGACCGACGCACTGCGTACGGATCTGGAAGGAAACCCGCTTGTCGGGCGGGTGCGTTATCTTAACGCCGCTTGCGCGGATAACGCAAAATGCAATGAACAAATATATGCCAACAGTGTTTTTCTGACAGAACTCCGGGATCGTATCCTTTTGTACAATGAAAACATGGATGGGTTTACAGAAACCATCCCCGCATTAAAAGAATGGGAAGTCTACCTGCCGCTTGGCATGAAGGCAAAACTAAAGTGCGGGCCCGGCGATACCGTGCAATTTTTCTTTCATGGGAAAGCCTTTGATTTCCGGATTGCGGGCTTTGTCCAGGAACCGACCCAGGGTGCTGCAAACATGGGCTGGAAACAAGTCTTCATCAGCGGGCAGGCGCTTTGCACCATCCTGGATGAATGCGGGAAGGAAAACAAACCGGTTGACATGGCCATCCTTATGATATACAAATCGGCGGACTGCACACTTTCCGCAGCAAAATTTTCCAGACAGCTCAACCTTGAAACAAAAATCATTGCCAATGCGATGGGTGCGCTGACCAAAGCGGATACCATCCGCTACACAATGATCCTCTGGCGGGTCGTCTCCTACGTGCTGCTTCTTTTTGTCGGGCTGCTCTTCGTCATTGTCCTGATCGTGATGGGGCACAGCATCATGACGGAAGTGGAACTGGATTATGTAACGCTTGGTATTTTAAAGTCACAGGGCTTTTCCAACCAAAAAATACGCTGTATCCTCCTTGCGGGTTACCTGTCCTGCGAACTTGCAGGGAGCGTGGCAGGCAGCCTGTTTGCCCTCCCGCTCTGTAGATTTTTAGGCCGTCTGATGATGCAGAATACCGCCATCCTGCCAAAGGGCGGACTTTCCTGTGGCAAACTTTTGCTGGTCTTTCTTGCCATTCTTTCCGTCTCCGCGGCAATGATTCTCCAAAAAACACGGAAGGTCGGAAAAATATCCCCCATCCGGGCAATCTTTGGCGGGAGGCCGGAAATTTATTTTGACAGCCGCCTGATGCTTCCCATCCGCCGGCGCGGCCTCTTTTTCGGCCTCGCCCTCCGGCAGCTTACCTCCGGGAAATGGCGTTATCTTGGCACGGTTTTTATTGTGGCGATCCTAACATTTTTTATGTTTTCCATCGACCTGATTGGGAATCTGTTCACCTCGAAGGCGGCACTGGAAGCGTTGGGTGTTGAAATCAGCGATGTTGTGGTCCAATGCCCTTCTTCCCTCGACAATGCCACAGAAAAGAAAATGGAAGCCATCGTCACCCGCTACTGCCCCATCCGGAAAAAATATTACACCCACACAACCTACATGTCGGTCAATGGTGAAAATCTCCGCTGCGAATGTTACAAATATCCGGAATACATCAACGGCATCCTCAAAGGCAGGGCTCCGGTATACGATAATGAAATCCTGGTCACGGAAATGATTGCAGAAACTTTAGAGGTCAAGATGGGGGATGTTGTCACGGTCGGCAAAGACGGGCTGGAAGCGGAATTTATTATTTCCGGTATTTACCAGTGTGCCTACGACAGTGGCATGAACTTCGCCCTATCCCTTGACGGCGCAAAAAGGCTCGGCGTGGGGCAGATCACTTATATCGGCCTCTGCCTTTTAAAACCGGAACACAGCGGGGAGATTGTGGAAGCGCTGAACCAGGAACTCGGTGATATCATGGAGGCAAAACTTTTTGATTTTGATGCCAGTGTTATGAATGACGGCATGATCGACTCGGTGATTGCTTCCCTCCGGGTAGTAATCTACATTTTCTCCATACTGTTTTCCCTGATTGTCGTCTGGATGGTCTGCTCCAAAAACTTTTCAATGGAACGGACGGACATTGGGATTTTGCGGGCAGTCGGCTTTTCCTGTGCCGGGTTACGGCTGTCGTTCGCCCTGCGCTTTTTCATAATCTCCCTGCCCGGCTCGTTACTCGGCATGGTGCTCTCCGCCGCCTTCTCCGCGCGCCTGATCGGTAAAATCCTGAGCATGGTGGGATTCTCCACGGTCGATCTGGAACTTACATTCCTCACGGTTTTGATCCCGGTATCGATCATGGGAATATGCTTTTTCACGTTCGCATACGCGGCGGCACACAAGATCAAACGGGTCGCGGTGCGGGAGTTGGTGGTGGAATAGAATTGCGGAAATGCCTCCCACAAGTCATGTGGCTTGTTTTGGTTGGGCGGGCAGGGGCACTTTCCATCCATGCAAAAAAAAATCCCCTCCGGATGACAGGTTTCCCTGTCCCCGGAGGGGGAATGCTTTCTTGTCAAATCATCCTGTGGCACTTATCCCTCAATCGAAATAAATCTCGCTTTCTCCTCCACCGGCTTCGCCTCTTTCTTCGGGATTTCCAGATGCAGCACACCATCCTCAAATTTCGCGCGGATCTCCTCCTGTGTCACATCCTCGCCCACATAAAAGCTCCGGCTGCAGGTGCCGCTGTAGCGCTCCCTGCGGATGAACCTTCCCTTGTCGTCCTTCTCATTCTCCTCACTGTTCGTTGAGGCGGTGATTGTCAGGTAGCCGTCCTTTAACTCACCCTTTACGTCTTCCTTTTTAAAGCCCGGCAGGTTCATCGACACGGTGTAGCCCCCGTCGTGTTCCTTCACATCCGTCTGCATAAAGTTTCCGGTCTGCTTCTCACCCTCACCGAAAAACGGTGAAACGTAATTTCTCCGGAATGGAAATCCAAAGAAATCATCCAATAAATTTTCTCCAAATAAAGCAGGTGTCATCATAGGTCATCCTTCCTTTCCATGATACGCATCCATATCGGATGTAAGATTATTTTTGGATACAGAACCCATCCGGCGGGATATCTGGGATACCGTTCGGATGTCTGCTGTTCTCTTTGTTCTGTATGTAATATAACACATGAATTAGCACTCGTCAAGAGGGAGTGCTAACAATTTAGAATTGTTTTCGAAAGTTTATGATTCGTTATGATTTTTCCCTGTTTTATCGCTTTTTATTATTTTAAAAATGATTATTCTTTGCTAAATACTGCCTTGTTTCTCCAAAAACCGCAAAAATGCTGTACATCCCGCCACCGTATCCCGGTAAGTTGCATCAAAATCGCCCGTGTACCACGGGTCGGCAACCTCACGTTCTGTCCCGGCAAAGGAAAGGAGCTTTCGGATCTTGCCCTGCGGGTCGCCCCCCGCAATGCGCCGCATGTTGCGGATGTTCGCATCATCCATCCCGATCAGGTAATCATATTTTTCATAGTCCGCAGCCGTCATCTGCACGGCACGGTGCGGCACGAGGGCGATCCCCTCCTCACGCAGCTTGCGCACCGTGCCATAGTGCGGCGGGTTGCCGATTTCCTCGCGGCTGGTCGCGGCGGAGGCGATGGTGAATAAGGCGGAAAGCCCGCGCTGGTTGACGAAATGGGTGAAATAGCTCTCGCACATGGTGCTGCGGCAAATGTTGCCGTGGCAGACGAAAAGAATCTTTATCATAACGCTAAAACTCCTGAAAAATGCTGTATTTAAGCCACTTCTGCGACATTCCATAACAGAGTGCCTTCTGCTTTTTCTTTGCATATCGTGGCATAAACTGGTATATTTTATCCCCAAAATTTAGTAAAAGTCTTAGTAAAACCACTTC
>CAYMGZ010000168.1:0-6449 GCA_964390095.1 uncultured Lachnospiraceae bacterium
GCAACGTGTCCGGCTCCAGCAAATTCCCCTCCGCATCGACATACTCCGCCAAAATCCCATACTGCCCATCCCGCGCAAAAACTACCGGATGTCCCACCCCGCGCTCCAAAAGCGTATCGTCTTCCCGGATCATGGCGCGGGCATATAAAATACCACAGCCCTGGTTCAGTTCCTCCACCTTCCCGTCTGCACCGCAAAGCGCAAAATGGATGCTGTTTGCAAACGAATTCGGGTATTCATCCCCTGTGGCCTCTTTTGTATATACCTTAATATAATTCATAATTTATGTTTCCCCCGTTTCCGGCATTTTAAAAGGGAGGTTCCACCGGCCTTCCGGTTTTCTTCCTCCCTTTGATTCTATCAAAAGTTGTTTGATATTTCCTGTTAATCCGTTATCAATTTTTGCTGTTTTCTCCCTGGTATCCGGGCTAGCCCTCTATGCGAAGCGCAATCTTCAAAATATTCATCACGCAGAACTGCAGATCCGCCAATGTGATCTCCCTGCCTTCTTCCACCGCCGCAACGATATCCTTCACATTCTGCTCGCAGCCCGGCATGATCAGGTCGTTGCCGACCCGGATGCACTGTACCGCACTCGAATGCGGGTATGCTTTTTTCTGCCCGCCCGATGTGTCCTGCGTCGTGAACCAGTCCGTCATGACAACGCCCGCAAAGCCCCACTCGTCGCGCGCCACATTCTGGATCAGCTCATAATGGTTCGCGGCGTGCACGCCGTTTAACAGATTGTACGAAGTCATGATGGAATACGGCTGCGATTCCTTCACCGCAATCCCAAAGCCCCGCAGATAGATCTCGCGCAGCGCCCGCTCGCTGATATGCGAATTGTTAAATTGGCGGTTGTCCTCTAAGTTGTTGCCCGCATAATGCTTGATTGTCGTGCCCTGTCCAGGGATGGACTGCACGCCGCGCGTCATTGCCGCCGCGCATTTCCCGGAAAGCACCGGGTCTTCGGAATAATACTCAAAATTACGCCCGCACAGTGGGTTCCTGTGGATGTTCATGCCCGGTGCCAGCCAGAAATGCACGTGGAACTGTTTCATTTCCTCGCCGACCGCGCGCCCCATCTGCTCAAACAATTCCATATCAAACGACTGCGCCAGGGTATTTGCGATCGGGATTGCCGTACAGTACTGGTAATAATCCACCGCATCCGCCGGGGTATCCTTAGGGAACGGTGCCATATCCATGCCAAACACCTCGCCTCCCGGCAGAAGTTTCCCTTCCTTGGTCGCCTTAAAATGCGGGTAGAGCCGCAGCCCGGCAGGCCCGTCCGCAAGGATCATGTTCGGGATCCCCCGCTCTTTGATCAGCGACGACACCGTGTCCGCCGCCGCGCCCGGCACCGCTGCGGAAGCCGAGCCAATCATGCCGGATTGGGTGTGGATGTCGCCGAAGCGCCCGACACAAAGCTCTGCCATTTCCTTCACGCTAAGCTGCGCGACCAGTTCCGGCAGCTCTGCCCTGCCCTCCTTCACATCAAAAAGCGTAAGTTTCTCCCCGGCACGGGTATCCGTATAGACCGGGCGCACACGGTCATAGACTGCCGTCTGCCCCGTGATCTGCGAAGCGTTAAGCTCAATAATTGGTGTCTCCTCCGCCCTGACCTGCACGCAGTCCTGCTGCACCGGAAGATGGCGGCTGCGGTCCCATCCGCCCGCAGCCGCAGAAAGCTCCTCCATCGGCACATCCGGCGCAAAAAGATTTTTTAATTTCGCGGTCACAACCGTTTCCCGAAGCTTTAAGACGGCGGCTGTGCTGGTATTGCGCGAGCTGCTTCCAATATTTACCATATATTCGCCCGCTTCCAGCTTCCACGATGCATCCCGCACATCGTAGGATACCATGTCCGTGAGCCGGAACGTGACGGTAACAATTTCTTCCTCCCCGCAGGAAAGCAGCTTTGTCTTCGCAAAACCCACAAGCTCCTGGTACGGTTTCTCTACCATCCCGCCAAACATCGTCACATACACCTGCACGACTTCCCGGCCCGCGTATTCGCTCCCGGTATTCTTCACCGCCACGCGCACCGTTACTTTTCCATCCTCCACATTAACCGACTGCGCCCGCATCGAAAACGCCGTATAGCCAAGCCCATAGCCAAAACAATATGCCGGTTCCACGCCAAAGCTGTCAAAATACCGGTATCCGACGTAAATCCCTTCCCTGTAATATTCGTCATCCAGATTCCCGTTATTGTGCCCGAATTCCGCCGAGGACGGGTAATCGGAATATTTTTTCGCCCAAGTGTCCGTCAGTTTCCCGGAAGGGATGCTTTTCCCGGCAAGGACATCCGCCACCACAAAACCGCCGATGTTCCCGGTCTGGCCGATCAGCAGCACCGCGTTCACACCGGGGATCGCATCAATCACCGACATGTCCATCACGCCGCCCACATTTAAAAGGACGATACATTTTTTGTAATTTTTTGCCAAAAATCGGATCGCACGTTCCTCGCCGTCCGAAAGTTCGTAATCCCCCTTGCGGTTTTTGCGGTCCTTTCCCTCACCGGAATTGCGCGTGACCACAAAGACCGCCGTATCCGTGTCCGCTTCCGCCACATCCGCCTCCGTGATTTCCGGCACATCCGGCGGGAAGAACGGGAATTCGAACATCAGCCCGATCATGTGGGAATGGTTCCCACCTGCCTTTTTAAAAATATCTTCCAGATATTCTTTTTTTGCCTGCTCATATAGCGCGTCATAAGCGTCAAGCCACGATTTTGATGCAACCAGAAAACCGGCATTCAGCATCCCCTGCTCGATGTTTACCACTTCCCTTGTGTTCACGTCGCCCGACCCGGTCCCCCCCTTTACCGTGTGGCGCACCCCGTCGCCGTACATCGCGATCCTTCCCGTTCCTTTCAGCGGGAGCGCACCGTCATTTTTCAACAGCACCATGCACTCGCCCGCCAGGCGGCGCACCGTCTCCTGGTTCTTTTTTTCCAGTTCCGTCACCTCCGGGGAGGTCAATGCGTAAAAACTGCTCATGGTCAAAACCATCCTTTCCTTCTTAATTTCAGGGCATTTTCCAAGGCCATTCCCCTGCTTCGTTCCCTATCTTTTCCTGATTCCGTTTCCAGTTTATCACACGGAACCTTTTCTGGAAATGTTTTTCTTTATCCGGTGATGTCGATTCTTATACCTGCGCATACCACAAATTTGTCCAGGTATCGCTCCCTGACTTTTAGATATTCCCCCGCTTTTTATGCCATCTTGCAATGCCCTTCCTACAATAATTGCTCCATCCCGATTTTTTGTACGGCAAGCCCGCAGCTCTCATAAAACCGTATCGCCGCCCTGTTGCACGCCCAGACATTCAGCGTCAGGTTGTGGCAGCCCGCCTCCTTTGCAAATGACCGGACATATTCATAAAGCCCCTTCCCGATATGCTGCCCGCGCAGCGTCTCGTCCACACAAAGGTCATCGATGTAAAGCGTGCGGATATCCGAAAGCGGGCGCTCCCCCGCATGCTCCACAAACACGCAGAACGCATAACCTGCCACATGCCCATCGACGACCCCGACAAAAACCGGTCTTTTTTCATCCGCAAGGATCGCAAGGATCTCCTCATCCGTATATTTTTTGTTCCCCGGCCGGAAAATGTCCGGGCGTGCATCCGAGTGCACTTTATGTACCTGGTACAATAACCTGTCAATGTCCGCGAGATCGGACGGCAATGCCCTTCGAACCTGCATTTTATCCCATCTTCCTTTCCTTTTTGAATTCCTTTTTATAAAATCCTTTTTTGTAAAAGCGGCGCGGCAGGAAAGCCAAAAAGCCCCCGCCGCGCCGTTTCGCCCGGTTCTTATTTTAACTTAATTTCTGGTTGATTTCAAGACCGTTTTATACAAAGCCTACTCCCCATCCATCCCGCTCACGATCGTATAATACGAATGCGACGTAACCCGGTATGCCGCCACATACAAAAGGGCAAATACCCCGAAACATAAAAGCGTCACCAAAACCAAAAGCTTCCCGTCCGTCAGCCCGAACAGGATCAGGCATTTCTCGATCATCGGGAAAGCGAATGCAAGGTGTATGCCCGCAGCCAAAAGCGGCAGGAAAAACACGGTGATGACCTGTGAATTCACGCTCTTTTTGATTTCCTGCTTCGTCATGCCAACCTTCTGCATGATCCCAAACCTTGCCTGGTCCTCGTACCCTTCCGAAATCTGCTTGTAATACATGATTAACACTGCCGCGAACACAAAGACAATGCCAAGCAGTATCCCGAGGAAAAACAACCCGCCAAACAGCGCGTAAAAACCCGACCGTTCCTTGGCGGCACCCTCAATCTGCATGGAGGTGAAAACACTCTCCCCGGATTGGTCCTCCCCGTACCGCGAGACCCTGTCCCAGATTTCATCCAAAATTTCCACCTGCCCCTCATCCTCAAGGGGAAGGTCAAAGGCATAGACCCATTTCAGCGTGAACGCCTGATCCCCGGCATAATTGACAAGCCCGGCAAACTCCTTTGCCACCGCGTCAAAATCCGCAACGAACAAAAACATGGACGGCACCACGACCATTGCGGCCTCCCCGTCATCCACAAATCCAACGGTCTTTTTGACGGCAAACGGTGCATGGCCGGAAATGGAGATTTCTTCCCCGCCATAACTTCTTTTTGTCGTATATAGCAACACTTCCCTCCCAGAAAGTTCCTCGTTTTCCCCCATTAAACGATTGTAATCCTCAAGCGGCACCAAATAGACCTGCCACATCCTCCCGATGTCCGAGCCGTACAGAGCCGGATCTTCCGTAAAAAACACACCGTCCTTTTCGATTGCGGAAGTTTCCCCACGGCAGTAATCCATGAAATTTTCCCCTGCCTGCCCATGCTCCGTGAGCACTTGTGAGAAAATCCCCCGGATATCCCCCGCTTCCGCCGAGGAAAAGGAGGCGGCCTGCTCCGACCGCGCATAGAAATTGATATTCCTTGGGTAGCGGGTGCGAATGCTTTCCTCCTTGCCGACATACAGGCAGACGGTCGAGGATACCATGACAAGCACCATCGTGCAAAGGATGCAGATCGAGGCAAGCCCCGCGCCGTTGCGCTTCATACGGTAAGCCATCGAGGAGACGGAAACAAAATGGTTCGTTTGGTAATAATATTTCTTATTCTGCTGCAAAACTTTGCAGATCACAACCGAGCCCGCCATAAAAAGCAGGTAGGTCGCGGCGATTACCATGATCACGGCAACAAAGAACAACAACATGACCTCGACCGGGTTCTCTAACGTCACCGCAAGATAATACGCCCCACATAAAAGCCCCACGCCAACCACCGCAAACAGCCAATTTGCGCGCGGCGGCCGCTCCCCTGTGTTCTCGCTGTGCAAAAGTTCGATCGGGTTTGCAAAATGCAGCTGCCTTAAGGCATTGGCAAGGATAAGCAGGAAAATAATGGAAAACAGTACCATGGTATGCAGGATGCTTGTTCCATCGATACTCATGAAAAATAAAGCATCCGCCTGCAAAATGTTCACCATGCAAAGTTCCGCGACCTTTGAGAGCAGCACGCCGAGCGCCACCCCCAAAAAAAGCGAGATCCCCGCGATCATGATGGTTTCCCACAATAGCACGCGCGCGATGTTCCACTTGCCCATGCCGAGGATATTGTAAAGCCCGAACTCCTTTTTCCTGCGTCGCATCAGGAAGGAGTTGGTATAAAACAGGAAAAGCGCCGAGAAAAATCCGACCACGCCGCAGCCAAGCTGCAAAACCATCTGCATCTCGTCCCCGCCCCTTAAACTTCCGATATAATCGCTTGCGGAAAGGAAGGAGACAATATAGAACATGATGACCATCCCGATGCATGTTAAAATATAGGGCAGGTACAGCCGCCCGTTTTTGCGGATGCCGGTCCAGGCAAGCCTTGGGTATATGGTATGCTTCATTGCCAAATCCCCCTTCCCTAGCCGATTGCCGCACTCATCCTGCGGTTGGCAAGCAGTGTCAGCGTATCCGAGATTTTCTGGTAAAGTTCCTCGTTCGTGCCATTCCCACGGTAAATCTGGTGGAATACCTCGCCGTCACGGATGAACATCACGCGCCCCGCGCGGCTTGCCGCCCTGACGGAATGCGTCACCATCACGATGGTCTGCCCCATGCGGTTGACATCCTCAAAAATATCAAGCAGCTCGTCAGTCGATTTTGAGTCGAGTGCCCCGGTCGGCTCATCGGCCAGCACAAGCTTCGGCCTTGTGATCAATGTCCTTGCGACTGCCGCGCGCTGTTTCTGCCCGCCGGAAACCTCGTAAGGGTATTTTTTTAAAAGGGATGAAATCCCGAGCCGGTCGGCGATCGGCATCAGCCGGTTGTGCATCTCCTCATAGCGCTTGCCCATCAGGACAAGGGGAAGGTAGATATTGTCCTCAAGGGAAAACGTGTCAAGCAGGTTGAAATCCTGGAACACAAACCCAAGGTTAT
>CAYMGZ010000169.1:0-369 GCA_964390095.1 uncultured Lachnospiraceae bacterium
GACAGCTTCCGCGAAGGGCAGGAGCTTTTGATTGATGCGATTCTTAAGGGCAGGGATGTGCTTGGGATCATGCCGACCGGCGCGGGGAAATCCATCTGTTACCAGGTTCCTGCCCTGCTGCTTCCTGGGATTACCCTTGTGGTTTCCCCGCTGATTTCGCTGATGTCGGATCAGGTACTTTCATTAAACCAAGCGGGCGTACATGCGGCGTATATCAACAGTTCCCTGACGGACACCCAGATTGCAAAAGCCCTGCAGTTGGCGGCAGGCGGGCGCTACAAGATTATTTATGTGGCACCGGAGCGGCTTCTGACGTATGAATTCATGCAGTTTGCAATGCAGGCGGATTTGTCGATGCTGACCGTGGAT
>CAYMGZ010000169.1:379-6438 GCA_964390095.1 uncultured Lachnospiraceae bacterium
TGGGGGCAGGATTTTAGGCCGAGCTATTTAAAGATTGTCCAATTTGTAAAGCAGCTTCCAAAACGCCCGGTAATCAGCGCGTTTACCGCAACAGCGACAGAAATGGTGAAAGAGGATATCGCCTGCGTGCTGGGGTTAGATAACCCGCAGGTCCTGGTCACGGGCTTTGACCGCAAAAACCTCTATTTTGCGGTGGAGGCTTTGGCGCGGCAGAAAGAAAAAAATGCATATATCTTGGATTACATAAAAGAACATCCGGGCGAGAGCGGAATCATTTATTGTGCTACGCGGAAAAAAGTGGAGGAAGTATATGAACTCCTTTTAAAGGGTGGGATTTCTGCCGCCAGATACCACGCAGGCCTTACAAACGAGGAGCGCAGGCAGGGGCAGGAAGATTTTACGTATGACAGGAAAATGGTGATGGTGGCAACTAATGCCTTCGGGATGGGGATTGACAAATCCAACATCCGTTATGTGCTCCATTACAATATGCCGCAGAGCATGGAAAACTATTATCAGGAAGCAGGGCGCGCGGGGCGTGATGGCGAGGCGGCGGAATGTATTTTGCTTTATTCCGCGCAGGATATGATGATTGGGCGCTATTTTTTGGAAGAGAAAAATGCCTTGGCGCGGCAGAACTTGGAACAGGATCATGATATGGACGGCAATGCCGTTCGTGGCATTGTTGTAGGTAGCAATGCGGACCATGATATGGGGAGTTTGCAGGAGGGCGATGTTTTCGCGGGAAAGCGGGGGGAAGCCGTGGATGCCGCAGGGGATGGGAGGAGCCTGGGTCTGCGGACGGAAGAACTTGCCTCCGTGCGTGAACAGGACGAGCTGCGCCTGCAGCGGATGCGGAATTACTGTTTGACGAAGGACTGCCTGCGCGGCTATATTTTAAGCTATTTCGGGGAATATGGCAGGAAATCCTGCAAAAACTGCGCAAATTGCCAGAAGGAGTTTGAGGAGAGCGATGTGACGGCGGAGGCGGTTAAGATTATCGGCTGCATCCGGGAAATGGGGCAGCGCTTTGGGATCAATGTGGTGGCTGGAACCTTGCTGGGGGCAGACACGGCAAAATTGCGGGATTATAATGTCTCACGCCATTCGCTGTACGGCAGCCTGAGTGGCTGGCGCGAAGAAGAAGTGAAAGAAATCATTGGCATATTGCTCACGGAAGGCTTTTTGGTACAGACGAGAGATAAATATGCTTTGTTAAAATTGACGGCGCAGGCAAGGGAACTGGAGGAAGGCAGCAAAAAAATTGTTTTAAAGCGTGCCAAAAGGGAAGTGGGGAAAGAGGTTTCAAATAGGGAGGGGTATGTATCCCACCGCAAATCCGATATTTTGAATTCCAAAGGGCTGGAATTGTTTGAACTGTTGCGGCAGCTGCGCACGGAGATCGCAGGGGAAGAACACGTGCCGCCGTATGTTGTTTTTACGGACAAAACCCTGATGGAAATGTGCATCAAACTCCCGACGGATATGCGCAAACTGCGGATGGTGTCCGGTTTTGGTGAAAACCGCTGTGCGCGTTACGGGCAGCGTTGTCTGGATAAAATACAGGAATTTACCGGAGGGGAACAGCTCAAACTATATTTTGGGGAGACGGGGGAAGTTCCTGCCGGTATGGAAAGGGAGAAGAAACGCACAGAGCGGGTGGCAAAGGAAGAATTTTTCCTGACGGGGGAGCAGATGGAAAAATTTTCCTGCACCGACCAATATCTGGTCACGGAGCTTGCTGTGGCACTGAGTGAGCTGCGCGATGCTGACCGGGCAAAAAAACTGACCGGGGCAGAAATCCAGCGTTTTTTGGTTGCGCAGGGGTACATGGAAGAAAAGAGGATTGATGGACAGTGGAAGAAGATCATCTATGAAAAAGGGCAGGAGGCAGGATTGTTTTATGGGTTGCGGACAAGCAAGAGCGGTTCACAGTACGAGGATGTCTATTGTGACCGGAAGGCACAGAAGATGATCGCGGAACATTTTTGCAGGGCAGAGGCAAGCAGAACGGGGAGATATTCCGGCAATCCGATGCCTTTCAGGGTATGAGTGGGCAAGGGGGATTGTTTTTTCGCCTACCTATTGTAAAATGGCAAAGGATTTGGTATCATGGGAGCGGAACTCAAAAACAGCAGAAATCCCGAAGAAGCGCCGGCAAAAATTTCTGGGAGCCATGCGGACAGAAATTTTGCCCCGGTCAATGGCGCTGTACGGGCATCTGCGGAACTCAAATAGGAGGAAAAATGAAAAAAGTATGGATTTGCTTAGGCATCATGGTGGTTTGCATCATTGCGGCCGTTTTTTTGAACAAAGCCGCGAAAAACACGGAGCTGGACTATGAGGAAGTCAAAGCGCGCGTGGTCAGTTCGGAAAGTTACCAAAAAAGCGTCCGGGTCAATGGCAGGACGACCACAAGGACGGAATACGACATCGTGGTCAGCTATGGCGGGAAGGAATATGACTTAAAAAATGCCCACAATACATATTCTTACGTGAAAGGCCGGGAAGTCACAACCTATCTTTCGGGCGGAAAAATGTATGCGGACCTGGATGGTGTCCGCAATAGCACGCCAGCAGGAAAAGCATATTTTGTAGCGGTCATCGGAGCGTTTTCGATGTTTATTGCCTCCATGCTCTTTTTGACGAAAGTAGGAAACAAAAAAGAGGGGGGCGGCCCGCTGCAGAAAGTAGGCTAAAATATAGTGTTGGCGGGAAAAAAGGAAAATTACAAAAAAGCAGGAAGCTTGCGAAAAAATAGAAAAGCGGGGTTTGGGAAAATAAAGAGCGGAGGGCTTATTATATGGAACCATTTATTTTATATCAGAAACAAGTGGCAAACGTTATTCTGGAAGCAACAGCAATTTCCGGGATTTCCTACATGACCGGAATTTTCTGTGAGGATATCAAACAGGTGTGCGGTGCCTGCCCGAAGGTGGTGCAGAAGCCGCAGGCAGGCAGTGCGTATGCTGTATTGGTCGCCACATGCGGCTATAGCGGGATGTTGGACTTTTTTGAGAAAAAGGGACTGCTTGATTTGTCGGGTGTGCGGGGAAAACGGGAGGTTTATGGAATTTTCCGTGTAAAATTATCCGCGGCGGAAGCATCCGGAATTTTTGCCCCGGAAAATCCCGTCCCGGAAACGTCAGGGGACATTGTTTTGGATGCGGAAGAAACCGTATCCGCCCCGTCCACGGAATTCCTTGTAGTCGCGGGCAGTGATAAACGGGGAACAATCTATGGCATGTTTCATATTTCAGAAAAAATCGGTGTTTCGCCTTGGGTATTTTGGGCGGATGCGGTTCCGAAGCACCGGGAGGAAATCATTTTCACGGAAGACATTTGCATGGTTTCAAAAGAGCCTTCCGTCCGCTACCGTGGCTTTTTTATCAATGACGAACAGCCATGTTTCGGCAATTGGGCAAAGGAAAAATATGGGAGTGTCAAGCCTGGACCAGAGCTTTACCGCCATATTTTTGAACTTCTCCTGCGCCTGAAAGGAAATTATTTATGGCCTGCGATGTGGCGTTCTGATTTTACGCTCGACCATCTGGAAAATGCAAAGCTTGCGGATACGATGGGGGTAATCATCGGTGCTTCCCACCATGAGCCTTGCTGCCGTTCCGGCGGGGAATTCCAGAAACTGCGCCATGAGAATGAGGCCTATGGAAAGGAATGGAGTTTCCTTTCCAATGCGGCGGGTATTTCGGAATTCTGGAAGGACGGGCTTTTGCGCAACCGGGAGTTTGAGAGCCTGATCACGATCGGCATGCGTGGGGAAAACGATTCCTACCTGATGCCAAAGGATGCTACGCTTGCGGACAATATCAATGTCTTAAAAGCGGCAATCACGGAGCAGAAAAGGCTGATCGCGGCGTATGGCAACCATGCGCACCCGCAGCTTCTGGCAATCTACAAAGAAGTGGAAGATTATTATTACGGGGATGAAAATACGCCGGGTCTGAAGGATTGGGAGGTATTAAAAGATGACATCCTCATGCTCTGTGATGATAATTTTGGCAATGTCCGGACGCTGCCGGGTGAGGAGGCAAAAAACCATCCGGGCGGCTATGGCATGTATTATCATTTTGACTATTACGGCGGGCCGGTTTCCTATCTTTGGATCAATTCGGTGCCTTTAACAAAAATCTGGGAACAGATGTCCATGGCATATGATTTTGGTGTGCGCGAGGCTTGGATTGTCAATGTGGGCGATATCAAGAACCAGGAATTGCCGTTGAGTTATTTTCTTGACCTTGCTTATGATTTTGATGCGTGGGGGACCAAAAACCAAAACCGCACGGTTGAATATACGGAGCAATGGCTGCGCGGGCTGGGTTTTGATGCAGTGTGTGCCGAGGAAGGTGCAAAGCTGATCGGAACTTACACAAAATGGAATGGGACCTGCCGCCCGGAAGTGCTTGGTGCAGGAACATACCACCCTTGTAATTTCCAGGAAGCCTGGCGGATGTACTGCGAGACGTATGAGGCGCAGTTAAAACTGGATGAACTCTGGGGGAAACAGGGCGACGAGGCGCTCAGGGACTGCTTTTTTGAGGTGATCGGTTACCCGGTGGAGGCATCCGCCAATATCTTAAAAATGCAACTTTCGGCAGGGTTTAACCATTATTATGTATCACAAGGGGTAAAGAAGGGCGACGAGTACCAAAGAATGATTGAGAACTGTATCCGTAAGGACCGGGAGCTGGCAAGGCTGTACCATAGCCGTCTGGATGGAAAGTGGAACCATATGCAGTCCGTGTTCCATATCGGCTACAAGGGCTGGAACGACGAGGAATGGCAATATCCGATGTATGCAGGGTTTTATCCGGTGTCCGAACCAAGGCTTTTGGTTAGCGTGGCAGGGCAGGAAGGTTTTACCGGTGGGAACCCGTGGCGCAGGAGGACATTACATGTGGCACTTGCCGACAAGATTCGTCCGGAGTTTGTTTTTGAGGTTGCAAATGGTGGCCGGGGCACACTGAAATACCGGATTGAATGGGATGTGGATTGGCTCGAAGTTGCCTGGACGTTCGGGGGAAACCAGCAGGTTACGAATCCACGGAGGTTTTGTGAACTTAGCAGACAGTTTAAGTCGGTGGACAGTTTTGCACGCCGAATGACGGGGCTTGAGACTGCCAGGGAAGAGAACTTCATTGTGCGTCTGAAACCGGAACGGCTTCCAAAAGAGGAGGAAAACTTAAGTGCATTGATCCATATTTACGGGGAAAACTGCGAGGAGACAGCGGAACGCTCGGCAAACGGATACAGTGAGACGCGTGTGGATATCCAGGTGCAGGTGGACACTTGCAATCTGGAGGATGTAAACGCGCAGACCTTTGTGGAGTGGGGTGGTATTCTTTCGGTTGAGGCACCGCATTATTGCAGCGCCGCCGATGCAGGGGAAGCAAGTTACAAGATCATTGAAGATTATGGCAGGACCTTGGGGGGAATCAAGGTATTTCCGGTGACAGAGGCATTCACGGAACCAGAGACGGCACCGCATGTTGCATATAAATTGTATGTGAAGCAAGCAGGGGAATACCGGCTGACCCTTTATAGTGCACCGGGCAACCCGGTGGTTTATCAGGGGAAAATGCGCGGGGCAGTTAAGGCACACGACGGTGAATTCCAAGTCGTGAATACAATCCCCGACGAGGGCTATGTGCCGTGGCAGAGCCCGGCCTGGTCAAAGGGCGTGTTGGAGCAGATTCACCGGACGGAATGCAAGGTCTCGTTAAAGGAAGGCAACAACATGCTTTACCTTGCAGCGCTTGACCCGGCTGTGGTACTTGAAAAACTGGTATTGGTGCGGGAGGGCGTGGACTGTCCGGCATCCTATCTCGGGGCACCGGAAAGTTTTTATGTGGAATAATTTGTGGAATCTGCGGAACTAAATAACAGCAGGTTCCCGGACAGCACCGGAAGGGATTTATGGGAGCTGTGCGGACAGAAATCCCTTCCAAGGTTTTTGGTGCTGGAAGGGAATCTGCGGAACTAATATAGGAGGTAATTTTAAGTAATTAAAATAGTAGATAAATGTGGGTGAATATGCCCAA
>CAYMGZ010000170.1:0-6436 GCA_964390095.1 uncultured Lachnospiraceae bacterium
TGTTTTCGCCGTGAGAGGGCGACGTCTTAGCCGCTTGACCAACTGGCCTCACTGCTTTTTTATCATATCACAGTCCCAGATAAAATGCAAGTGTTTTTTTTAATTTTTTCAACTTTTTTGATAATTTACCGAATTCCCTGTGTAAACAAGAATGTTCCCACCCCGACGGCAATCGTCAGGTTCAGGGAATCCACGTCCGGCGACTGTGGGATCAGGATGCTGGTTCCCACATCCAGATACGAATCGTCAAGCCCCGTTGCCTCATTCCCAAATACAAGCGAAAAAAGCTTTGGCTTCGGGCATTCCGTAACGTTAAGCTGTTTTTTCCCGTTCAGCATAAAGGTAAAAACCTCCTGCGCAGGGTTCGCCGCGCGGTATGCCGCAAAATCGCCAAAGTACTGATGCCGAAGGCGGAAGATCGCCCCCATCGAGGAACGGACTACCTTCGGGTGGAACACATCCACGGCCGGGGAAATCAGGGCAATATCATATATCCCAAAACCCACCGCCGTGCGCAGGATCGTTCCAAGATTCCCCATGTTGGAAGGACCAACCAGCACGATCTGGGATTTTCCCGCATCCAGCTTCTGCTCATACTTCTCGAACACACCGATGACGAAAACGTTTTCCTTGTCGCTCAGGCGCGCAATCTGCTTGTCGCTTACGCGCAGGGGGATCTTGCCCTTTCTGCAGAGTGCTTCTAAGTTTTCCCTGTCCGTGAAGGTGGAATGTACCAGGACTTCCCGCACGTTTGCCGTTTTGCTCTTGATCAGCTCGATGGTCGGGAACGCGCCTAATGTGTAGGAATAGCTGGCGGATTTCTTATATGGTTTCACGGGTTCCATGCCCTGCATTTCCATAGTCTTTGCCTCCGTTTGTATCTTCGTGATAGCGATATTATATTCCATCCCTGTCCTAAAATCAAGTTATTCGCACCCGGTTCTTCCACATACGGGATGCAGATTTCCACGCTTCCACAACCTTCGTGGAACAAATCTCGTCCACAGTGCGGACAAGATTCCAATACCGAGTATTTTTTCGTCCATCTGGTTTTACCCCATCCAAAAAGGAGGTGCCGGAATGCTATTTTCCTAATGACAGGACACTGCATCCGGAACACCCCCCTCACGGTCTCCATATATGCTCTTTTCCGTATCAATGCCAGAAATCAATCTTTTGTTCCGCGATGTCCCGGAAAGCGGTTTCGGCATCGCCTGTGTGCGTCCGCTTTTTTATCCGCCCTTGGACATCAAACAGACCTTATACCGGATACGCCTTGTTCTCCGTATCCGCCGCCGTCACATCCACTTTTTCCTGCTGCGCCTGACGGTATTTGAAGAACTCCGTCGCTACCTGCGGGAACAACGCGTAGGACAAAACATCCTCATCCTGCTGCTTCCACTGCGCAATCTCCTTCTCATATTCCGCAAGCTGCGGCTTGAGCAGGTCGGCCGGGCGGCAGGTGATTGGCTTCGTATCGCCGATGCACTTCTTCTGCACCTCTTTATTAAACGGCTTGACCGTCTCGCCAAACTCGCCGGAGAGAACCTTCTTCGACTCTTTTGTCACCATCTTGTAACGCTCACCCTGCAGCACGTTGAGCACCGCCTGCGTGCCGACAATCTGGGAGGACGGGGTAACAAGCGGCGGCTCGCCGAAGTCCTTGCGCACCCTCGGGATCTCCTCGAGCACCTGATAATATTTGTCCTCCGCGTGCGCTTCCTTTAACTGCGACACAAGGTTGGAGAGCATACCGCCCGGAACCTGGTAGAGCAATGTCTTGATGTTGACACCCATGACCTTCGGGTTTAAGAGCCCGCTCTTTAACGCCTCCTCCTGCATCGGGCGGAAATAATCCGCGATTTCCGCAAGCAGGTTCTGGTCAAGCCCGGTGTCGTACTCCGTGCCGCGGAAGGTTTCCACCATGACCTCTGTCGCCGGCTGGCTCGTTCCCATCGCGAACGGCGACATTGCCGTGTCGATGATATCCGCGCCCGCTTCCACGGACTTTAAATAAGTCATCGCGGCAACGCCGGAAGTATAGTGTGTATGCATCTCGATCGGAAGCTTCGTGCCCTCCTTCAGTGCTTTCACAAGCTTTGTCGCCTCATATGGAACCAAAAGCCCTGCCATATCTTTAATGCACAGGGAATCCGCGCCCATCGCCTCAATCTTCTTTGCCATGTCCGTCCAATATTCCAGGGTGTAGGCATCGCCCAAAGTATAGGAAAGTGCAATCTGTACATGCCCTTTTTCTTTGTTTGCCGCCTTTACCGCCGTCTGTAAGTTGCGCAGGTCATTGAAGCAGTCAAAAATACGGATGATGTCAATGCCGTTCGCAATTGATTTCTGTACGAAATATTCTACCACATCGTCCGCGTAATGGTTGTAACCTAAAATGTTCTGGCCGCGGAAGAGCATCTGCAGCTTTGTGTTCTTAAAGCCCGCACGCAGCTTGCGCAGTCTCTCCCACGGGTCTTCCTTTAAGAAACGCAAGGATGCGTCAAAGGTCGCGCCGCCCCAGCATTCCACCGCATGGTAGCCTACTTTGTCCATCTTGTCTACGATCGGCAGCATCTGCTCGGTGGACATTCTTGTTGCAATCAGGGACTGATGGGCATCGCGCAAGACAGTCTCCGTGATCTTCAAAGGTTTTTTCACCTGTTCAGCCATTTTTAATACCTCCTACATAAAGTTCCGCATATCTTAAATATTTTTTATACCCCGAATATTGCCATAAAGACACCGGCCGCGACCGCAGTACCGATAACCCCGGCAACGTTTGGTCCCATCGCGTGCATGAGAAGGAAATTCGTCGGGTCAGCTTCCGAGCCAACTTTCTGCGATACGCGCGCTGCCATCGGCACGGCCGATACACCGGCGGAACCGATCAGAGGGTTTACTTTTCCGTGCGTCACCTTGCACATAATCTTTCCGAATGCTACACCGGCAGCGGTGCCAAGTGCAAATGCAATCAGACCAAGTGCCACAATCTTGATGGTATCCCATTTTAAGAATGCTTCCGCACTCGTTGTTGCGCCAACGGATGTACCAAGCAAGATTACAACAATGTACATCAACGCATTGGATGCCGTCTCGGTCAGCTGCTTTACCACGCCGCTCTCGCGGAATAAGTTGCCGAGCATCAGCATGCCGACAAGCGGGGCGGTGGACGGAAGGATCAGGACGACAACAATCGTCACGATGATCGGGAACAGGATGCGCTCAAGCTTTGATACCGGGCGCAGCTGCTCCATTTTGATCTTGCGTTCTTCCTCCGTCGTCAAAAGCTTCATGATCGGCGGCTGGATGATCGGCACCAGTGACATATAAGAGTATGCCGCCACGGCGATCGGTCCCATGTAGTTCGTCTGTCCGAGCTTTCCGGCAAGGAAGATTGAAGTCGGGCCGTCCGCACCGCCGATGATGGAGATTGCCGCTGCCGCTTTATCCGGGAATCCCATCAGGATTGCCATCAGGTAAGCGCCGAAAATACCGATCTGCGCCGCCGCACCGAGCAGAAAGCTCATCGGGTTCGCAATCAGCGGGCCAAAGTCCGTCATCGCGCCGACACCCATGAAGATCAAAGACGGCAGGATGCTCCATTCATCCAGCAGATAAAAATAGTGGAGCAATCCGCCCGCGCTGCCGCCTGACGGCTCTGCCATGATCGCAGGATACATGTTTACCAAAAGCATACCAAACGAGATCGGAACCAACAAAAGCGGCTCATATCCCTTTTTGATCGCCAGATACAGGAAAACCAGAGCCACAAAGATCATCAGGACATTGCCCCATTTCAGCGAGGCAAAAGCAGTCTGACCGGCGAGGTTTTCCAGTGTTTCGATTACATAATCCATTTCGTTACCTCCACGAAAATATTATCTTAGTTCAGGGTCGCCAAAACCTCGCCCGCTTCCACGCTCGCGCCTACGGAAGTATTGATGCTTGCAACCGTGCCGTCCTGTGGTGCAACGATATCATTCTCCATCTTCATCGCCTCAAGCACGAGGATCACCTCGCCCTTCTTCACTGCCTTGCCGGCATCCGCCTTGATCGCAAGGATCTTGCCCGGCATCGGTGCCGTAACCTTCACGCCGCCCTGCGCGCCGGCCGCTGCCTTTGGTGCCGCCGTCTTCGGCGCTGCTTTTGGAGCCGCCTTTGGCGCTGCCGCTACCGGTGCAGCACCCTCTGCCGCTTCCTCAACGGATACATCATATACATTGCCATTCACTGTGATTGTATAATTCTTCATTTTTGTCCTCCATTCTCCCGCAACTTGCGGTATTCCAAATTCATATCAAAAAATCCGGGGATTCCCCTCCCCTGCCTGCGGCAGGTTCTGCCACAAAACTTTTCCATTTATGCATAACACAATATGCACCCTTCTTGATTCCCCAACCAGACAGCGGGGGAATTTATGCATTCTGCCATTTTGCCTTCCCTGCCTTGCGGATGCTCCTTACAACAAGCCCGTCGGCCGGGATATCATTTCCCTGCGACTCCTCATAAGCATGGATTGCCGCCGTGATCACTGCGACCAGTTCAAGGTCATCGGAAAGCTCCTGGTCAGCTTCCTCATCCACCGGTTTCGGCTCTGCGGCCACCGGGGCTTGGGCTGGCGCATTCTTTGCCTCGCGGCTTGCCGCAAACTTATTGATATACTTAAAAAGTGAAATGATCCACGCAATCAAAAGCAGCACAAGGAATACGATGCAGATCCCCATCACGGTATTCAAAAGCGCACGCACCATCTTCTCGCCAAGACTGGCGGATTCCTCTGTCGCTGCCATCACTGCGAGAGGACTCGCAAAAAGCACACCACCGGTTCCGCCTGCAAAAGCAGCTATCTTTTTGATATTCTTCATAAATGCATCACCTCATTAAACCGTACCGTGCTTCTTGCCCGGCTGGTTCCCTCTCTTTGTGAATAACATTTCAAAACCGTAAAGCAGATACTGGCGCAGGGTGGAAGGGATCAGGACCGCATCGACATAACCCCTCTTTGCCGCTGCAAGCGCACTCTGTGTCTTGGCATCATATTCCTTTGCCTTCTCCTCCTTGACCTTCGCCGCATCCGCACCCTTGAGTTCATCCGCATACATGATCTGTACCGCCAGCTCCGCATCCATTATTCCAATCTTTGCATCCTCAAGGGCATACACCAGATCTGCACCAATATGCTTTGAATTCATTGTAATATATGCACTGCCATATGCCTTCCCGGTCACAACATTAATCTTCGGAACCGTCGCATTTGCAAATGCATACGTCAGCTTCGCCGCTGCAATGCCAATACCCGAAGCCTCCGGGACAGTCGCCGCATAGCCAGACACATTTGTCAAGGTAAGTACCGGGATACCGAACGCGTCGCAAAATTTCACAAAGCTCTCTGCCTTGTAGCAGCCCGCCGTTGTCAGCCTGTCCTCAAATTTTGCCGATGCCTTCCCGTTCTCGTCGAGGACCTCCGTGCGGTTCGCCACCGCGCCGACCGTCATGCCGTTCAGGCGGATGAAGCCCGTCACCATTTCCTTCGCGTACTCCTTCTTCACTTCAATGAAAAGGCCATTGTCCGAAATATCCGTGAGTGCGAGCGCGGAATCCGCAAGTTCCGCGGTCAGGTTATCAAGCGAGCGGTTCAGGTCATCCGTCTCCGTCTCCCCGGCCGCCTCCTCCGTGTTATTGTATGGCAGCACGCTAAGCAGTTCGCGGATGCCCTCAAGCAATGCGGCATCGCCCCCACAGACAAAATCCGCAACGCCTTTTGCCGCCATGTAACCCGCCGCAGCCGTGTCACATTTCCCCGCATTGTTCCCGTCCAGGGTATTTGGCGTGTTCACAAAAAGCTTTCCGCCCTTTTCTTCCATAAACACAAAATCACTCATGGAAGCAAGGACCGCACTGCCGCCGCCACAATTCCCAAACACTGCCGTAATCTGTGGTATAACACCGGATGCCTGTGCCTGCTTTAAGTAAATGTCACCGAACGCCGCAAGTGCGTCGGTTGCCTCCTGAAGACGCAGCCCCGCACAATCCACAAGGCCGATCACCGGTGCCCCCACCTTCAGTGCAAGCTCATACAACGCCGTGATCTTTTTTGCATGCATCTCGCCCATCGTACCGTTCATCACAGAAACATCCTGCGCATAAACATATACGAGGCTGTCATGGATCACGCCGTATCCGGTGATCACGCCGTCCGAAGGAGCTTCTTTCTCCTGTAAGTTAAAATCGGTGTTCCTTTTTGTCACCAAAGCGCCGATCTCAACAAAACTGTTTGCGTCAAGCAAGGCATTGATCCTGTCCCTTGCCGACATTTGTGCTGTTGTACTCATTTTCAGCCCTCCATTATTATATTCAATATTGGCTTTCCACCAAGAAAAGGAGAAAAGCCAAATTTGTTCCAATTATATTATATTCCATTACCGTCAAGATT